>QHXH01000795.1 GCA_003222855.1 Acidobacteriota bacterium | reverse complement strand
CGTCGGTGGGCCAAGGATACCACCGCGCGGACCGTTGCCTACGACGTTTGCGACCGGCGGAGCGGTTGGTGTTTTCTCGAAACAAGCGGTATTGAACCATTGCTCGAAAGTATGGGCGCCACCGCTGTTCGGATTGCAAAGCACGTTGGCGCGATTGCCGGCGATCGCCGCTGGAACGTTGCCCAGACCCGCAGCGTCAAAGTTTGTAGTAACTGTGTACCACAATCCTGATTGCAATGCGACCACACCTGAAATCTCCGATTTCGTAAATATAGTTCGCGGTAAAGACATGGGTCCGATCCAGCGTTGCCCGGCCCCGATCCAGACGGATGTTGTAGGAATTCGAGGGAGCATCACTGCGGTCGCTGATGTTGTCAGTCAGGTTCTTGGACCAGGTATACGCAACGGCGATTTGCGATGCGCCAGTGAAGCGCCTCTGTCCCATCATCTGCAAGCTGTTATAGTTCGAGTTGAACTGTGGCGCGAGCACAGTGATCGAGCGATAACCTCTAAAGGGTCTGATCTGATCCAGGATGTTCGAAGAGACCCCGCCCGCGCTACCACCGAAATATGTGCCCGGGGCCTGGCATGCAACGGTGGCAACACCGGGCGTCTGCAAGGTGCTGGAACTACCATTTGCGACGCATTGTGATCTCAGCGCCACGCCGGGCTGAATCTCGTTCAGTTCAAAAGCGCCGATCAAGTGCGTCCCCTTCGAGGCGAAGTATCCGGCACTGACCTGAGTCTTTGCTCCCAACAAGTGCTGGACCTCTAATGACCAGTGCTGCATGTACGGGTCCTTCCATTGCGGCTGAATCGAGCGAATGTTCAAGGCGGTCAACGACGCGCCTGCTGTTACTGGAATCCCAGTAGGCACTGGCTGGTCCAACCGCGGCGTAGTCGCCACGGTTCCCGAACCACTATTGTTGACTGTAAAGGTCTCCTGATAAGGCGGGTTCTGGCCAATCATTTGCTCGTACCAGCCATTCAAGATTTGATCGTAGTAGATTCCGTATCCCATGCGAATCGAAGTCGTCCCTTTGCCGAATGGATCCCACGCGATACCGAAACGCGGCGCAAAATCTCCCTTGGGCGCTTTAACAATATACTTCCCATAAGGCGACACCCCGGGCGTGCAATTATTCGCGGCAGTCGCAAAATTTTGTGAATTCACAAACATGCCGTTGCAGAAGTTGCCGGTACCCGCGACGCGAAGGCCCGCGCCGGTGACTTGCGGAGCAAGCGCGGGGTTCCACAAGCT
>QHXH01000260.1 GCA_003222855.1 Acidobacteriota bacterium | reverse complement strand
CGTGCGCTTGCATTGTCGAGCCGGGCAATCGCATCGCGCACGTCAAATCGATTAGAACGATCATAACGATCATAAGGATCGTAACGATTGTAAGTCTGCGCCGAGGCAATAACTGGAGCGGCCACAATTAGGAGAGCTGCGGCCAGCAAAATCCTGATTAAATTAATGTGCTTCATTGTTCTACCTCCTCAATTGAAGTTTTTGCCAAAAACTTTCTCGATACGATGAAATATGAACGCGAGCCGTGGGCCGGACCCAGCAAATGCCGCCGGATCACAACATATGTCTTGAAGTCTTAAGATTGACGCAAGAGAGTGCTAACGCGATCTCAGGATTGAGTGAGAAACGAGAAATGACGTCGCAAGTCTGCTTCGGTGAGCAGCGAGCGTTTATCATCTTTAAGAGCGAACCACTGCGGCGAGCCTCTTGCGGAACTGACGAGAATCAGTTCTTCATTCTTGCGTGGCTGGCCCAGATGCTTGATATTGGCGCACGCCAGGGCGTTTCCGCGGACGATGCCGTCACGCGGCGTACGTGGCCAGCCGCTCTCGACAGTGAGTGCGCGCACGCCGCGCCGTAACGTCAGTTGAGTTCCAACCATCGTCGCCGAGGCACGCTTGAACCGATAATCTTCGATGCGCTCGATTTGAATCGAGGCGCCGGCCCGATTTGCGTCCGCGGCCAGCGAGAAAACCGCGTCGAGCAGCCACTCGGTTGCCGCGCGTCTTAGCAGATCATTACGCCGTCGCAGATCGAGATAGCGCGCAATATCAGCGCGGCCCGCGCCTTGCGCGCGTTGCGTCGCTTGCGCGAGAGCCACTTCCCAGGCTTCGTCGAGTTCAGTCATCAGTGAACGGTTCCAAATGACCGACTATCCACGAAAACACACGAAACATCACAAACCAAAAGTTTTTGTGTGTTCGTTCGTGCGACTTCGAGGTTGCAGTCTGAATTAGCCAATTCTCAAGCAAGAACACGCTCCGTGAATCCTGACTTTTCCTTTGCGTGCTGCCTGATGTTATCATGCCCAACCCAACTTACTCTCCAGATTGTAGAACGGATTTCTGAGATCGTTTCTGAAACGAATTGCGACTGAATAATGCTTTCCCACTGATGCGTTGGTAATGAAATCGCACAAATGAACTTACCGTTTCTTAATCATCGCGCGATTATTTTTGCGACGCTGCTGGCGATTCTGTTCGCGGCATCGATAGCGCATCCACGCGCGCAAGCGCAAGACAAACGGTTGCCGAAGCGAGCCGGCCACATCAACGATTTTGCGGAAGTGCTTGACGCTCCCACGAAGGAGCGGCTCGAAGCGATCCTCGAAAAGCTGAAAGACAAAACCCATTTCGATTTTGTGGTCGCGACGGTAAAGTCGGCGGACGGCGAGGACCTTTATGATTACTCGTTGGCGGTCGCGAATGACTGGCGGGTGGGCGCGCCTGCGAGTGCAGACAAGAGTCTTCTAATCGTCATCGCCGCTGACAGCGGTAAATTCTTCAGTCAGGTCACGCGCGGCGCACGGCTCTATCTGCCCGAGGGTTTGGTTGGCGAGATGGGCCAGCGCATGCGCGACAAGATTGCCGGCGGTGGCTACGGCAGCGCACTCGTCGCGGCCGTTCGCACCTTTGTCGATCGCGTCGGAGAGAAAAACAATTTCGATTTCGCAGCGCTCGATCCCAGGCGTGGAGAGACACTGATCGCCGAACAACAAAGACCGCGAACGGTGCAGAAGCCCGTGGCTACGGCCAGCGAAAATCCGGCGTCAATTCCCACATCAACACCCGAAGTTACCGCGACCCCAACGTCGCGGGCAGAAACGTCACCGGAACCAAAGCCGACGGCTACGGTCGCGCCGTTCAGCCAACCATCCAAAACTCCGGCCACTGCCGAACCGTCACCGGCGGCCGCCGCAACGGCGACACCCACGCCGGCAGCGTTGCCGACGGAAATGCCATCGCCCGTTGCCTCGCCTACGTTAACACCTACAGAGACTCCGCAGGTCCCGCAACCATCGCCCAGCGCTTCGACTGAACCTGCTCAACCTGTTGTGGAAGTCTCACCGCAGCCGCTCAAGACTCCTTCAGCGGATCGTAAAGCGACGGCGGCGCCCGCCAGTCCCGAAGATGAAAAGGAAGCGGTTGAGCTGACGTTAACGCTGCCCGTCGACAAGCGAATCGATGCGCTGAAAGCGTTTATTGCCGCGCACCCGACTTCAGTCGCTGTGCCGCGCGCGAACGAATTGATCGTCGTCGCCCACGCGTTATTCGGCGAACAGAAGTTACAAGCGAGCGACATCGAAGGGGGATTGCAACAGTTTCGTTTGGCGCTCTCGGAAGCACCGGCCGACATGCCCGATCGATTGTTTACGGATGTGATCGCGCGGATTCCGCTTAATCTTTTCATGCGGGGTCAGCGCGACGCCGCGTTCGAGATCGCGCATCAGGCCGAACCTTTGGCTAAGGCAAATCCGAAGCGAATGGTCGCGCTCGGGCAATTTTACCTGGCGATTGAAAACGCCGGTGAAGCCACGCGAATCGCTGAAGTTGCAGTGCAACTCGCGCCGGATCTGGCCGCCGCGCATCAGGCGCTGGGTGCTGCGCGACATATCTCTTTGCGTTTGGACGAAGCCGAATCTGAATATGCGCGCGCATTGTCCCTCGATCCAAAATCAGAAGCTGCGCGCTACGCTCTCGCTGATTTGAAACGAGCGAGCGGCAAACCTGAAGACGCGCTCGCGCTTTATCGCGAGCAGCTGCGACTCGAGCAGGAGGGCAAGGCAGCCAGGATTGCCCTCGCGAATTCCAGGCGTGCCGCCGGTAAGAACGAAGAAGCACTCGCCCTTGAGCGCGAGCAATCACAACTCGATCAACAGGGCAGTCCGGCGCGCGCCGGATTAATCCTCTCGCTCCTTGAGTTGGATAAGAAGGATGAAGCTGACAAAGAACTGAACAGCGCCTTGCAGGACAAGGATCAGTCGCGCAATTTGCCTCTCTTAGTCGGGGCGGCTTATTGGTTCATGGCCCACAACGATGCCGCGCGCGGATTGGAGATGGCGCAAAAGGCGATTGCGCTCGAGCCGCGTTATTCATGGGCACAGATCGCCCTGGCGCGCGCATTAGTTGCCGATAAGCGGCCACTGCAAGCAGAACGCGGCCTGCGTTTCGCGCGACAGTACAGTCGCTTCCCGACGCTCGATTACGAATTGGCGAGCGTCCTGGCGTCAGTTGGTTTGTACGACGAAGCAGCGCAGGAACTTGCGCGATCTTTTTCACTCAAGAATGGCGAGATCGAAACCAGGCTCGCCGGGCGCAACCTCGCGCGCGCGGCCAGCTTCACTGAATTGCTTGCGCCCGAACGCCGTGCCGCGATCTTCCAGGCAACCTCCGCCGATAGCGAAGCAAATGCGCGCATGATGAAAGCATTACTGGCATTCAACGCAGCTTTGGATCAGGCTTCACCTAACGAAGACGAGCTTCTCGCCATCGCGCAGGATTTCATCAAAGGCGGCGATGCGATGCGCACCTATCGACAGGTTTATGTCGCCGGCAAGTTTGTGAAGAAGGCCGTCGCGCTTTCAAGCGTCGTCGAGTTGATGGACCAGGCGATGACAGGGGTCGAAGCCGCGTTGAGTGCGCCGGCGGCCACGGTTGCAGTTCAGCCCGAAGAGCTTGGCGACACACGCGCGCGCGCGTTGGCCCAGGGCGGAACTCCCGATGTCCCCGACGCTCCGCGGACGGCGTTATCGGGATTGTTGCGTGGACGGATTGAAGATCTGGCGG
>QHXH01000259.1 GCA_003222855.1 Acidobacteriota bacterium | reverse complement strand
TAATACGCACGTCGATCGATCCCGGTAATCGACATATCGCGTCAACAACTCTGCACCGATCACCAGCGCATATTTGGTTTGGCCGCTGCGAATCATCGGATTCGCGATCGTCAAGCCATATAGGAAGCCTGAGCACGCAGCGACGATATCCATCGCCGCGGCCTTATTAGCGCCAAGTTCGGCCTGAATCAAACAAGCTGTTGAAGGCAGAATCTGATCCGGCGTGACGGTCGCGCAGAGAATCAAATCGATTTCGTTCGGATCAATTCCGGCCCGCTCGATGGCTTCCTGCGAAGCCCGCACCGCAAACTGCGAAGTGTATTCGCCGGGCGCCGCCTTACGTCTCTGCTTGATTCCGGTACGCGAGGTGATCCAGTCATCAGAAGTGTCAACCATCTTTTCCAGATCAGCATTCGTCAGGATGCCTTCCGGGTAAGAGTGGCCAGTGCCGAGGATTCCCGCGTTCACAATAGTCATCAATTCTTTCGTTGCGGTCAGTTTACGATTGAAAGCCGTTTAGAGGCAGGGATTGTCCTGCGCTACCGCCGCCCGCGCGGCGTCTAAACGGCTCAACAGGAACGGTCAGGCGTTCTGGTCCACCTGAATAATTTCGCGACCCTTGTAATATCCGCACTTGGGACACACGCGATGCTGCATGCGCGGCTCCTGACAATTGGAACAGGTCACGGTTTGCGGCACGCGCAGCGCATCGTGCGCGCGACGTTTACCGCGGCGTGCTTTGGAATGACGACGTTTTGGGTTTGGCATAATTACTCCGATTCAATTCCTAAATTTCTAATCTCAAATCTTAGATCGCGTTTCCGGCGTACTTGTGTACTTTGAGCTTTGTACTTTGATGTGCGCCAGTATGACTCACTTCAAAGCACAAAGCACGAAGAACAAAGTATCAGGTACCATCGTAATTTCAGTTTCTCTGCGTCCCTCTGTGGAATCCTCAGTATTTCTCTCTGCGGTTAATCCTCACTCGTGCGAGATGAAACCGCAGAGGAAGTACCAGTCTAGAATCGCAAATCCTTTAGCTTTTCCCACCGCGAATCGATCTGCTTTGCTGCGCAGTCACAACTGCCGGCGTTCAAGTCCGCGCCGCAAGTGGGACAAAGCCCTTTGCACGTTTCGTCGCAAAGCACATGACCCGGCAGCGCGAGAATGATTTCCTCTCGCACCAGATCGTCGAGTTCAATAGCTTCGCCGTCAAACGCCGCCAGGTTCAAGTCGTCTTCACTCAACTCGTGCTGCTCTTCATGCTTCCACGAGACAGCCGGTGTAAATCTCTCGGCGAACTCGACGTCGATCGACAACTCAACGGATTTCAAACAGCGGCCGCAGAGAATAGCTATTTTCGTGCGCAGCTTACCGCGCAGCTCAACCTCTTCGGTCTTGCGCCGGATGCGGGCCTCGACCTTTACCGGCTCGATCAATCGCAGCTCGAGTTCATCAAACGCCAGTTGATCGATTTCGTACGTCCGCGAAAACCGGCCGCCGGATTCTTCCAGTTTTTCAAGCTCAATCCGCATATCGAAACCCCCTGGCCGACTCATAGTCCGCGTCAGGGGGCATCGCACAAAGTCGCTAATTATAGCCGGGCACGCGGCACTTTCAAAACGCACCGGCGAGCGGGGGCAGTACCGGGAGCGGTAGCGACCGGGTTGAACCCCCGGTACTGACCTCATTTGCAAAATCTGATCTACTCTGAGCTCAATTGCTGGTAGTCGCTTTTCGCTTCAGCTTGCGGGACTTCTTTGGCGGCTGCGAATCAGGTCTGTCGGTCTCTTTCAACTTTTGGCATTCAGCTCGCCACATCGACTCCAGCTTTCCGTTATCCACGACCCCGCAATCGTTGAGAATCTCAATCAAGCTCTTTACCAGGGCGTGATTGCTGTAAGCAGTTTCAGAATGCCGCAGCAGAAGTTTCAGTCCCTGTTCCAGCCGTTCAGCCAATCGCGCCAGCGTGTTCTCAAGCATCGTCATCCGCTCGAGCAAATGCTCTTCGTGCGGCGTTGTCGACGGCACCTCAACCCGCACGGACGGTGGTTGCACCACGAGCATCAAACGCGTGCCGCATCGCAGGCAGAATTCCTGGCCCAGCGGATTCGCGGCCCGGCACTTCTGACAGTAATGAGAAATTGCGTGCTGCATACGAATTAGGTTTTTGGTCTTGGGCCTTTGGTCTTTGATTGACACAACCAAAGACCTAAGATCAAAGACCTAAGACCGCTCTTCTAATACTCATAAAATCCTCGACCGCTCTTCTTTCCCAACCAACCGGCATCGACATAACGTTTCAGCAAGGGACACGGCCGGTACTTTGAATCCCCGAATCCATCATGTAGCACGTTCATTATCGCAAGGCAAACATCCAGGCCGATGAAATCGGCAAGCGTGAGCGGGCCCATCGGATGATTCATACCTAACTTCATAATGCCGTCAATGCTCTCGCGCGTTGCCACACCCTCATAAAGCGCGAAAATTGCTTCATTGATCATCGGCATCAACACGCGATTCGAAATGAACCCAGGTGAATCATTACATTCAAGCGGAACCTTTCCCAACTTTTCCGTGAGACGATCAACAATGTCATAGGTCTCGTCAGAAGTCGCTGCGCCACGAATGATTTCGACCAGCTTCATCACCGGCACAGGATTCATGAAATGCATCCCGATGACTTTGTCAGGACGTTTTGTGACCGCGCCGAGTTTCGTGATCGATATCGACGACGTATTCGATGCCAGGATCGCGTTACCATTGGTGATACCGTCCAGCGCTTTGAAGACGTCAGTCTTAACCTGCAAGTCCTCGGTCACGGCTTCGACGATAATGAATGCATCACGTAAGTCTGCCAGGTCAGTCGTCGTTCTTATTCGTCCAACGATCGATTGCTTCGCTTCCGCGGTCAGCCGCTCTTTATCAACGTCGCGCTGCAAACTCTTGTCCACGCTCCGCATTCCGCGCGCCAGAAAATCTTCCGCGACGTCACGCATCACGACCTGGAATCCAGCCCGCGCGGCAACTTGAGCGATCCCGTTGCCCATCGTGCCTGAGCCAACAACGCCAAAGATTTCGCTCATAATCTTTCCGTTTGGAGTTCCGCCTTCAGGCGGAGATTTTCCTGGTGCTGAATTCCACTGTTCGTGCTCACAACATTCACCACTAAGTCACGAAGGACACAAAGACAATTTAAAGACAGTAATGGCGATCTCATTTCGGTCACCGGCTTAGTGTTCTTTGTGTCTTAGTGGTGAATCTTCATTCCGCCTAAGGGCGGGACTCTGAACAAAATCTACTTCATTCGCTCAGCCAGATTCACCAAAGGCTTTGCGCGGCCCAAAGCCTCCTGAAGATCGTTCTCGTCGCCGGCGCGCGCCCGCCCGCCATAGAATTTGACACCCGCCTCACTTCGGAAAAACTTGATGGTGTAAATTCCCAACGCGGTCCCAATTGGAATATTGACCAATGAAATAATTGCGACTGCAATGCTCAATGGTTTTACCCACGGTCTTCGTTTTGCGAATCCAACCCCGACGAGCACCGGTAGCAGGCCAACCGCCAGGAGCAGAACCACAAACGTGAAGGTTCCAACAGTCATCCACATCGACGAGATCAATTCGCCGGCGACCGACGCGAATTTGAAAATGAGAACGAGCCCCAGGAGACCAAGCAGTGTCAGACCGTGGATCGCTCCGTAAATAAAATAGAGCGTGCTGAGCGTCTTGTTGTGCTCCTCCGCCTCTACTTCAACCGATCGGCCCAATTCATCAAAGGTTGCGCGCGGCGCATGGCCTCTTGCAATTCTTTTTCGCTTCCCGTAGACGCCCTGCCTCCGTACAACAGCACGCCGCCTTCACTGCGCAAGAACTTGAACGAATAGATGCCCAGCGCCGTGCCGATCGGAATATTAATCAACGAAACGATCGCCTGGACAAGTGCCAAAGGTTTCGCCCAGAGTTTTCGTTTCATTAATCCATAGCCAACAATTAAAGGCAGCAATCCTACCGCAAACAAAAGAACCACGAACACCATAACGCCAACGACAATCCAGGACCCTGAAATTGCATCGGACGCGGGCGTGGCTACTTCGACCACCACAACCAAAAGCACCAGACCTAGCAAAGTAAGACCATGCATCGCCCCATAAACGAAGTGGAGCGTGGCGAGCGTCTTGTTGTGCTCCTCGGCAGTCATCGTTCCACGGCCATCGCCACCGCATTCCCACCGCCGAGACACAGCGCCGCGATCCCGCGATGCGCATCCCGGCGCTTCAGCTCGTAAAGCATCGTCGTGAGAATGCGCGAGCCTGATTGTCCGATCGCGTGGCCCAGCGCGACGGCGCCGCCATTCACGTTTATTTTTTCTGGATCAAGATTCAGCTCGCGCGTAATCGCGACCGCTTGAACCGCGAACGCCTCGTTAAGTTCGATCAGATCCACATCGTTAAGGGACCAGCCGGTTTTCCTGAGCAACTTCTTAATCGCGTCAACCGGCGCCATCATCACGAGCTTTGGTTCGATACCTGAGGTTGCTTGCCCAACGATTTTCGCCATCGGCTCAACGCCGAGAGATTTCGCGCGCTCATCGGAAGTAACCACCACAGCCGATGCGCCATCATTTACGCCGGGCGCGTTGCCTGCCGTGACGGTGCCGTCTTCCTTGAACGCCGGCTTCAATTTTCCCAATGATTCGATCGAAGTGTCTTCGCGCACAGGTTCATCTGTGTCGAAGATAACGGGCGCGCCTTTCTTCTGCGGAATCTCGATCGGCACAATCTCATCTTTGAAGGTTCCGGTCTTGATCGCTGCGCTCGCTTTGCGATGAGAATTAACGGCATATTCATCCTGCTCAGCCCGTGAAACACGAAAGCGCTCTGAAACCACCTCTCCGGTACAACCCATATGCTGATCGTCAAACGAACACCACAGGCCGTCCTGAATCACCGCGTCGAGCATCTGGCCATGGCCCAGGCGATATCCTTCACGCGCTTTGGGCACCAGGTAAGGCGCGTTTGACATCGATTCCATGCCGCCGGCGACAACGATCTCCGTATCGCCAAGCGCGATTCCCTGCGCCGCCATCATGATCGCTTTCAAGCCTGAGCCGCAGACTTTATTCACAGTCACGGCGGACACTGTGTTCGGAAGTCCACCGCGCAGCGCTGCCTGGCGCGCCGGATTCTGGCCCAATCCGGCCTGGATGACGCAACCCATGATCACTTCGTCAACATCTTCCGGCTTCACGCCGGCGCGTTTCACTGCTTCGCGGACAACGATCGCCCCCAGATCGGTTGCTTTAAAACTCTTCAGCGCGCCGAGAAGTTTTCCTACCGGTGTGCGCACTGCGCTAATGATTACTGCTTGCTTGATTGATGACATGATTCAGTACTGTTCGATGAACTGATTTAGCA
>QHXH01000363.1:5577-7530 GCA_003222855.1 Acidobacteriota bacterium | reverse complement strand
TAAACAGCCGGATCGATAACGATCCGCAAACGGAGTTGCGCATTGCTGCTGAAGAGCAAAGCAAGATCACGCGTCTGAGATTGGAGAAATTGCTTAATCAATGAGCGCCATTACTACGCACGTGCTTGATACCGCGCGCGGCCGGCCTGGCGCAGGCCTGCCGGTGACTCTTGAGGTGGAGGCTGCGGGTGGCTGGAAACTAGTTGGCAAAGGAACGACAAACGCGGATGGCCGGATTTCCGATCTGGTGCCTAACGAAACAGCGATCGAAGCTGGCGTGTATCGTCTTATCTTCGATACCGCTAGATACTTCGCCAACAATAATGTCGACGCCTTCTATCCGCAGGTCACAATCGTTTTTAAGATTGAGAATCCCGCTCAGCACTATCATGTGCCGCTTTTGCTGAGTCCATTTGGATACTCGACGTATCGGGGAAGCTAGGGGGTGGCACAGACTTTAGTCTGTGACTGATATGACGGTCAGTAATTATTATCGCCGTAACCTTCCCCACTGGCATCCGTCGGGTGTCTCTATTTTTCTCACATGGCGGCTAGACGGCTCGTTGCCATTGGACGTAATCGAAAAACTTACGGTTATGCGACGGAGGTTGCGCGATAGAACCAGGAAAGTCCTTCAAGAGGATCGACTGGTGGAATACAAAAAACTATTCGCGAGAGTTGATACGATTCTCGATCGCGCCAGCAGCGGACCGCTCTGGCTTGGTGATAAGAGGATTGCCGAGCTTGTTCAAGACGCCCTCGTCAATCGGTACGCAGGTCTTTACTTAATTTGGGCTTACGTGGTGATGGCAAATCACATACACGTCCTTTTGAGACCGAAGAATCACGAGATATCAATCTCAACCATAACGAAAAATCTAAAAGGGTATAGTTCACGAGAAGCAAATCGTTTGCTCAAACGTACAGGACAAAGATTTTGGCAGGATGAGTCCTTCGACCATTGGAGCCGAAATGCAAGTGAATTTGCGCGCATTGTGAAGTACATCGAAAACAATCCCGTAAAGGCGGGTTTAGTAAGAGAACCAGAACAGTGGGAATGGTCGTCGGCCGCTGAACGAAAGCGGCGAGGTTTGACGACGTTTTAATCGCTAACTTAATTCTTGGATGTTTCACAGACTAAAGTCTGTGCCACTTTAATGATCAATCCAACCATCAGCGAATGGCTTAACTTTATCGCGCGCTGGATACACGTATTCGCGGGCATCATGTGGGTTGGCACCACCTATTACTTCACCTGGCTCGACGCGCGGTTGACCGAAGAAGAAAAAGCCTTGCTGAATACGGGCAAGGCCGCCCAGATTTGGATGGTGCACAGCGGCGGCTTTTATGTCGGCGGAAACTGCACTGGTTCAAATGGGAAGCGGGCACGACGTGGTTGAGCGGGTTCGCCCTGCTGATTATTGTTTATTACCTGGGTGGCGGAGCGTTGGTCGATCGCGACATTTCAAACATTAGTATTGGTGCAGCGATTGGCGTAGGAATCGCGACGCTCGTCTTTGGTTGGCTCATCTACGATCTGCTGATGATTTCCCCCCTTGGCCGGAATGAAATACTGTTCGCAACTCTTGCGTATCTGCTGATTATTGCGACTGCCTTTGGATTGACGCATGTTCTCAGCGGCCGCGCCGTCTATATTCATATCGGCGCAATGTTCGGCACTATCATGGCCGCGAACGTCTGGATGCGTATCCTGCCCGCCCAGCGAAAGATGATCGAAGCCATCAATGCCGGCAAATTGCCCGACGCAAAACTCGCCGCGCAGGCCAAGCTGCGCTCAAAGCAGAACACCTTCATGGCCGTGCCGGTAGTTTTTCTCATGATTAGCAGCCACTTCGGTGGGACGACAACGGGTGGATACGATTGGATTCACCTGGCGATACTGATTCCGGTTGGTTGGCTGGCCGCGAAATTTATTCGCAGAGCTTAGGTATC
>QHXH01000363.1:4163-5523 GCA_003222855.1 Acidobacteriota bacterium | reverse complement strand
GTAAATCCGCGTTTATCCGCGGCTTATCTCCTGACATCAACGCCCTCCCTCACGCGCGGGCTTCTGACACAGGCTACCTCTTCTTTCCCGATCCCATCGCCACGATTGTGTCGAATTCTTCTTTTGTCAGCGGCATAACGGAAAGTTGCGACTGCCGGATCAGCGGCAAATTGGCTAGTTTCGCGGTATAGCGAATCGCGGCCAGCGGCAACACCTCTTTCAGCGGCTTCACGGGTTTGATATCAACGGCGACCCATTGCGGATCGTCAGCGGTAGGATCTGGATAGGCGGCTTTGGCAACTTCAGCAATGCCGACGACGCACTTCCCGGTGCCTGAGTGATAGAACAGCACTCGATCGCCCACTTTCATCTGTTTCAGATTGTTTCGCGCCTGGAAGTTTCTGACACCGGTCCAGTCGGTGCGGCCGTCGCGCATGAAATCATCCCAGGAATAGGTCTCAGGCTCTTGCTTAACCATCCAAAGCCCTGTTGACGGCTTAGTCTTCTTCGCCGGCGGTTTTTTTGAAGTTGATTTTTTCTTTTTCGTGGCCATTGTTCGTTGCAGCTTCTCGTTTTCAGTCGTTACAATCCGGAGAGTTCTCAAATTCTAAATGATCGGACTCAAAAACCGTGGTTGCAAAACTCAAAGAAGGCGACAAAGCGCCGGATTTCGCTGTGCCTGACGCAGAAGGTAAAGTGGTGCGATTGAAAGATCTCAGGGGCAAAAAAGTGGTTTTATATTTTTATCCCAAGGACGACACGCCCGGATGCACAAAGGAAGCTTGTTCGTTCCGCGATTCATTTGCAAAGTTCAGGAAGCGAGGCATCGAAGTGTTCGGCGTTTCATTGGATAGCGAAAAATCTCATCAAAAGTTCGTTAAGAAATACGACTTGCCGTTTCGATTGCTGGCAGACACTGAGCGCAAGCTCTCGGATGCTTACGGAACCTATGGCGAAAAGAAGTTCATGGGTCGAACTTACATGGGCAATCATCGCATGACGTTTCTGATTGACGAGAAGGGAAAGATTAAGAAGATCTTCGGCAAGGTCAAGCCTGAGGATCATGCCGAAGAAGTTCTCGCGGCTTTCAATGAATAGCGCGCGTCGCTGGCCATTCAACTGGCCTCTACCGCCCCGCAGGCCATCGTTTTACGCGCTCCTTGCCTTAGCGGTGCCTTTCACCGTTCGCTTCCTGCCTTTTGCTGAAGGCTTACGACCCGGCATCAACACGCCCACTGAACTAAACGAAGGATTCATGCTCCGTTTTCGTTTAGCGCCGCCAGTCTGTGTCCTGGCCAACAACACAATTTCCTCGTTAACAAAATACATGCGTTGGTGCCGGACGATTTGAGTCCGGATT
>QHXH01000363.1:0-4091 GCA_003222855.1 Acidobacteriota bacterium | reverse complement strand
GCAGCGAATTGCTTCCCTGACGCGGTCTGCGGGCGAGAGTTTTCTCAGCATTCGAGCAATGCGACGGGAAGAAAGCGAGGTCTTCGTGTCAAGCGTGAGTCGCGAGTCATCGGAACTTATCATGCTACCCTGTTTAACTCGGGCCTTTTTGTATTCCCGCAAAGCCTGACGGCTGAGCGAGATCTTCTGGCGAATGCAGCGCTTGCAGTAGAGATTCAAACCATCTTTGCGAGCGCGGCAGACCCCGAATTCAGAGAGTGGTAATGACTCTTCGCATCGCGGACACCTTTTCAATTCGATCTCGCTAACTTCTGCCAGTAACGTCACGTTCGTCTCCCAAAGCCGAAATCAAAAATATGAATTCTGAAAACAAAATACCTTGGCGGCACGAACCCAAGCCGCTTGTTCCCCTGATCGCTTAAACCCTATATGACTGGTGTTGGCGCTTGCGTTCCGCGGTCGCGCCGGAACAATCCGCCATCGATTGTCGCCAGTTGCATCTGTGGCGACGACCTAACTGTCAACGCCTGCGGAATAACTACGAGGCGTGTCGAGGTGTTCGCTGGAACTGCTGACGATACTTGCGAGGGAAGATGTTTTGCATTGGTGCTTAACTAATATTTTCGTCAACTCGTCACTCGCTTACTCTCAACAAACAAGGGATCGGCATTATATTTATCGAGAAGTTTTTTGCAACCTGTTTCGTCGTGTCCGGTGGTCCAATTACGATTCCAGATCATTTCGATCGCAAAGCTGCGTGGCGAAAAAACTTTTCTTTCGCAACGTCTGCAAAGAGAAACGATTACGCGCACCGAGATCAATGATAGCAACTCGCGAAGGATTTTGTTTGCGTGCGCAATGCAATCATGTCGATGAAAGATCGATCAATGAAAATGCATGCTTCAGATTTATCCATAAAGCGTTCGCCTATGGTTTGGCGCAACAACTGATAGGACCAACGTAGTGGTCCAACTATTAGTTGACTGATCTTTGGATCGTAATTCGCGCTGGATCACTCGAGAGTCATGCTTGCAGTTTTATTTGCAGATCATGTTGCATGAAATCAATCGTCTGATCATCAATTCATAACGCGCGTCACGGCTTCCTGCGTAGGTGGTGCCCTATCTTGAGAACCACATGCCAAGTCAGGCAATCCACGAACCCACACGAAACGTTTTTTCGTGTTGAGTTCGTGTGATTTCGCGGATCGTTCTTGCTCAGGGAAAAACAACGCGAAACCGATATAGAGCACTACCCTGGCTCCTGATTTATTGTCCAGGAGATCAGTGGTCATGACGTCTTGCCCGCAGACGCCGCGTTACGACGGGAGTGCCGTTCGCTCACCTCTGTGAATACCACAGGGCTGTGCACATCGCGGAAAGCTCCGCTGGCAGAACGAGTTGCAGGTCGTGCGGGGGTTTTATCCACAGCTTTTCAACAGATTCTGTGGAAAAGTTGCGGCGCGATTGTGCCGAAGGTTTAGCGAGGTTTTAGCGCGCCGCGATCCTTCAATCGATAGACAAATTTCAAGCCTGACCAAACGTCGTCAACTGCGCAGACCTTCACATCGACCAGACCGACGGCCAAGCCAATATCGCGCACGATATTTTCCGTAAGGTCCGTTTGCACGCCAGATGTTTTCTTTGGCCAGGACATCCAAAGCATTCCGTTGGGTTTTATTTTCCGCGAGTATTGCGCGAATGCAATGGTCAGGTCTTTTTGACTAATCACGAAGACAAGAATGAAATCGAGGCCTCGGGCTTTCGCGGACGATCAAACCTTGACGTCCGATGGCAAATCGAGTTGTTTTACGAAATTCTCAGGCGCATCAACAAAAGCAACCTCGAAGCCGGACCTTAATCCTAACTTTTTAACCAGCGGTGTCGCGGAATAGCCAGCCATTCGCTTCTGATCTAGTTCGAAGATTGAAGAGTCATTCGCTGACATCAACCGATTCGCCAAAGCGAATGCCGCGACGCTCACGTCCCACTGCGGTGATTACTATCGCCCCCAGGAATACTGTCAAACTGGTTAGCGCCATTGTTGTCGGATAACTCGTCCTGGCGGCAAAGATTGCCTGCAAGTAACCAACTAAACCGGCGAGAGCTACGCCGCATTGATAAGCGAACCCAGGCAGAAAGCCGCGCACTGAGTCAGGCGAAAGTTCAGACAGGTGTGCAGGGATTACTCCCCATGCACCTTGCACCATGAATTGCATCAGGAAGCCGCCAATCAATAAGAGCCCCAGCGCAGGCGAAAGAGCCCACAGCGGAATTACCAGAATTGCGCATGACAGCGCTAAGATCATCGAGCGCCGGCGACCAAAGCGATCCGACAAAAGGCCAAACAAAATTCCACCGGCAATTGCGCCAATCATTGTGCAGGCCGTGATCGCGGCAACTTTCTGAGGACTGAAATGCCAGGCTCGTTTCAACAGAGTCGGATACATGTCCTGGGTGCCGTGCGAAACGAAGTTCATCATCATCATCAGCAATACGAGATAAATGAACAGCCGCCAGTGCGAGGCAATCGCCCGGCCCAGTTGGCTCCAGGTTTCGTGACGTGTCTTTTCCCAGACCTCCGATTCCTTGACTCGCAAACGAACGAAAATCGCCAACAAAGCCGGCAATCCTCCAATGAAAAACATCGGACGCCAGCCCCAGCGCGGAAAAACGACGAAGTAGCAAATCGCGGCGAGCAGATATCCGGCCGCATATCCTTCCTGAAGCAAACCAGAGAGGACGCCTCGGAGTCTCGGTGGTACTTTTTCCATCGCGAGCGAAGCCCCGACGCCCCATTCGCCGCCCATCCCAATGCCGAAGAGCGCGCGCAGCACGAGGAAGGTAATATAGTTCGGCGCAAGGCCAGACAGGACCTCGACCACGGAAAAGAAAATCAGATCGATTATCAGCGGCAGCCGGCGGCCATAACGATCGGCAAGCAGGCCGAAGATGAACGCGCCCACCGGCCTAAAAGCGAGCGTGAGCGTGATGGCGAAGGCAATATCTGTATCGGTTTTGTGAAAGTCTGCCGCGATCGCAGTCAGCGCCATGACCACCAGAAAGAAATCAAACGCATCCAGTGTCCACCCCAGAAAACCGGCCAGCAGCGCCGCACCGTGGCCTTCAGAACTATTGTTCGAATGTTTCATTGCTGTTTGGAACGAGCCTGACCTTCAGGAACGAAAAAACGCGGCGATACTAAACGTTGACAGCGATAGGTTCAAGTGAAGTTTGCGGTCTATAATCGCGAGACCAAAATAATCCGATAGCGTCTATTTATCCGTGCTGGATCCAACTAAACGTTTTTCGAACCGGGTTGAGAATTATTTGAAGTATCGGCCACGTTATCCGGCCGCGATTATCCCCTTGCTTGAGTCTGAATGTGGATTAACGCGGGAAACTGTGATCGCTGACATCGGCTCCGGAACGGGATTCATGACCGAATTATTTCTGAAGCACGGAAACCGCGTTTTTGGTATTGAGCCAAATGAGGAAATGCGCTCAGCAGGCGAAAGACTGCTGGCAAAGTATCCAAAATTTTTTAGCCTGAACACGACGGCTGAAACGACCACGCTCCCGGATAATTCCATGGATCTTATTATCGCCGGCCAGGCCTTCCATTGGTTCGATCGACAAAAAGCAAAGGTCGAATTCGCGCGAATCCTGAAGCCCGAAGGATGGCTGGTGCTTGTTTGGAATGGATTCCGCGTTGAATCGAGCCCGTTGATGCGCGGTTATCAGGAACTTCTGCTGCGCTATGGAACCGATTACCAGGAGGTCAGCCGCGAGATAGAAGGATGCGATATCGAAGCTTTCTTTTCCCCGGAAAAGTGCCGGCGAGCGCGCTTCGACTTTAAGCAAGTGTTCGATTTTGAAGGCTTGAAAGGGCGCCTGCTCTCAGCGTCTTATGCTCCGGAGCAAACCGCTCCCCGTTTTGGCCAGATGATTGATGAGTTACGTGCAGTCTTTGAAGCCAACCAAGGGGACGGCACCGTAGATTTCGATTACGAAACCGAAGTGTATTACGGCCAATTGGCAAGTAGTAAAGCTATTGCGTCGCGATTGTGATCAAAAATCTCCCGGATCTCA
>QHXH01000214.1 GCA_003222855.1 Acidobacteriota bacterium | reverse complement strand
CCGAACGCATTGCGGTGCGGACTAAGGTAGTGAATTCGGCGGCGGCAACATCGAGGTTCGCAGCATAGCCTTCTTCATTGAAAAACTTTTCGACTGACAAGCCGTCAGCGCCCATGATTAGCGCGCCGAGACTGCCATCAGTCTTTTCCACGATCGTTTGCAGGGCTTCTTTGAACATACCTTCCGTAACCTGTATATCAAAATAAGTTCCGGTGGTCGAGGCTCTCGCTTCTGACCACCGGAGTATCGTGCAGGAGAACGACTAAGTAACTCGACCAAAGCTATGGCCGTTTGCCGTTTACGGCGTCGGGTCGTGCCGTTCCATTGCTACTGCCCGCGGGATTAGCGGGAGCGCCGAGAACGTTTGGCTGCGGCGTCGCCGGCATGACTTGCGGTTTTTCCTGCTGCTGCAACTCAGTCGGCGCCGACGAGTTCGATTGCGGATTGCCCAACGGCACCGGCTGCGGCACAGTTTGAACGCGCGGACCAGAGGACGGTGTATTCGGTATCGGGCGACCAAAGTAGTCAGGCCGATAGATGTGCGGCGTAATGAAGAAGAGAATCTCAGTCGACTCCTTCGTAACGAGCTTGCGCTTAAACAGGTTGCCGAGAATGGGAATGCTGGCAACACCCGGCGTGCGCTGTCTTTGTGTCGATTCCTGATCGGCAAGCACTCCGCCCATAACGGTGGTGCCGCCGTCCGGGACGAGCACTTCGGACTGCATGCGCTGAGTATCAATACCGGGAACACCACCGACAGCGATACCGGTGTTGACGGTATTGTTTTCAATCGTCACGCGCAGCACGACAGTTCCTGCGTCGGTAATCTGGGGAGTGATCGAAAGACGCAGCGGCACCGACACGAATGTAGTAGTGACTACCGCGGTGCCTCCTGCTGCTTGAGTCGTTTGCACTGGAATCTGCGATCCACTTTCAATCTGCGCCGGCCGGTTATTCAAAGCCGTGACGCGCGGAGTTGCGACCGTCTTCACTTCGCCCCGGCTTTCGGCTGCGGTAATCAAGGCGCTAATCTGAGCTGTGCCGAACAATCCGGTCGTTAAACCGATAACTGTGGTGGCGGCCGCAGAGCGCAGGTTGTTGAGGCCCTGGGTGGTGCCGTCCAGTCCGCCAAACACTCCAAATGGATTGGGGCCGGTTCTTACCGCGTTCCCACCGGTTCCAGTGCCGCCGCCGGTACCACCCGATCCGGAAGTACTCGGCAGGGTCGAAACATTCGCCAAGGCGCCTCGATTAAAATTCGCCACGCCCAGTGAAAGCTGCGAACCGAGGTCGCGACTAAAGTTGTGTTGCGCAATGACGATCCGGGTTTCAATCTCGACTTGCGGTTCGGGTTGATCGAGGATGGCGATCAATTGACGGATCGCTTCGACGTTCTCTCTAACGTCCGTGATAATCAGCGAGTTGCTCTGACCAGCGACTTCGACAGAACCCAGACGTGATAGACGACGCTTGATGATCGGAAGGATTCCCTGATCGCCACCGCCGCCGGTCGAATCACCACCCGCCCCCCCACTGAAGCTCAAGTTTGTCGCACCACCTGCGAAGGCGCCAGTCGAACCTGCTGCCGTGGCCAGGGTTCCAGACGCGCGAACGTAATTCAGGCGCACCAACTCAGTAATAAGCGGCGAATTGCTCAACTGGGAATCCTTAATAATGCGTTGAGTATCAGACTCCTTGGCGAGCGTGTCGCTGGTCGCGATGCGGAGAATGTTGCCGTTAACATCAACGCCCAATCTATTGGCCCGAAGAATCGCGTCCAAAGCATAATTCCATGGCACATCCTGAACATTCACCGTCACCGGAACGGCCTGGACCGAATTATCGATCACGAAATTGATGCCGTACTGCTCGGTTATATAATTGAGGATGTCACGGATGTCCGCGTTGACGACATTCAGATTAATCGGTTCTCCGACAAAGCCTGCTTGCCCATACTGCCGTCCTTGATTCGACTGCGCCGACATATTGTCTTTCGCCGGAGAGATGCCCGGCCTGGCCGGCGTAGGCGAAGGATCTGGGCTGGCCGCCCGCACAACGCCGGATGTCCGCGAGGACTCGACCGTCGTTCTCGCTGAGGCGCCGATCGCCAACGCGAAACCGTTAAGAGACAAACCGCCGGCACACGCGAGCGCGAATGCTTTGATGGCGACAATCTTGAAATGCTTAGGCATTATTCTCTCCTCAGGGATTGCTTGCTGAACTCCGCCACACGCTCGCTCGAAATGCCTGGCAACGAACATTTAGAACGCGCGCCGCACTACGCGGCAGTTCAGCTTGTTGTCAAAGGCGAACGAAGGATGCCTCGTTCACGTGGATGGCTCTCCTGGTGCGATAAGCCGCATGAATGGCGAGCCGGAAGAATCTTGTTACTGCTTTTCCGGAGTCGGTTTAGCGACTTCCGTTGTCAGCGCTTCGGTGGGAGATGTCTTGGCTGCGCTCATTGTTTCGATCAGGCCGGGCGAACGCAGCGGCTTGACCTCAACGGACTTCTCTCGGCGTCCGTCGGACCAGACAATGTCGCGACGAAATATCAGGCGACTTTCTTCGATCGCCACCAGTTGGCCGTCGAAGAAATTCTCGCCAGGATAAACGACGTATGAGAGTTTAGGAGTGAGCGCCGAGGCTTCTACCATTGCAGACCAGCCGCGCGGCGTGCGGAAGATTCCGGTAACCTGCACTTCGTTGAGCAGCAGCGCTGTAGTCGGCTTGGGCGCGGCAACATGCGCATTTGCAGCCGCCACCTTCTGCGCTCGATAACGCTCGATGCGCTCTTGAATTGACGGTGGCTCCAGTTTGGAAGCGGCTGCCTTTGAAGGCTTGATCACCGGCTGATACTTCTTGAAAGGATCGCGGCCGCGTGATGATTTCTCGGAGGCTTTATTAGTTGCGGCAGAACTCTTCTTGTCAGTCTTCTCCTGAGCCTGGTTCTGCGCCACAACAGTAAGTCCAAGCCGAGTCATCGCGCAAAGGATTGTCGCGGACATCAACAGGGACAGAAATAATTTTTGATAATTCATCGTCATCTTCCTAATCGAGGCCAGGACATTTAGTTTCGAGCTGGGGGAGTGACAACCTGCTGCTGGACAGCCTGTTGGGTTGCGGCGGCCGGATTTGCTCCTGGAGCTTGCGCTGGCGCATTAGCCGCTGGTTGCGCGGCAGCCTTCTGTTGCAGCTTCTCAGTTGAAACGTAGTACGCGGTGAGGTCGAACCTTGCCTCTACAGTCTTGCTTGGTGCCTGATTATCCAACTGCTTGATTTCAAAGTTGGTGATCGACACGATTCGTTGGTAGTGGGCCATTTGATCGAAGAAGGCACGCAGGGATGCAAACGAACTCTGCACTGCCACATCGATCTTCTTGCCGCTATAGAAATCCTGCTGCACGTCATCCTTCGGCGTGAAGTGTCGTAATGACAGACCCGTCATCCGCGCGCGGTCCTGAATACCTTGCAGAACGTTGGTCAATTCGCGCTGTTCAGGCAACAGGGCCTTCAATTCTTCCAACTCTTCCTGCTTGTTCTTGTAAGTGGTGCGGAATTCATTCAACCGCTGCGACGCAATCTGAGCCTCGGCGTTTGCCTTTTGCAGCACGACGATTTGATCCTGCAATCCTTTCGTATCCTTGCGCGTGCCGCTGGTAACGAAATACCAGAACGCGCCGTAAACCAAAATGGCCAGGCCGCCGAAAATGCCCAAGCGCGCGTACCAGGGGAGGTTGTTAATATTTCCAATCTTCATGATGTTTTCCCGAAAAACTGCGCTCAGTTGCGAGCGGCGACGTGGTTGGTGTTGTTGGGAGCGGAGGCTGGTGCGTTCGACGTCTCCGGAGACCTTGCGGCAGAGTAGCTGCACTTGATAGTGAACGTCACAACTTCCGGTTGAGCCAGTAACGATTGAAGGAGGTTTGCACCCTGTGCCGGGGCCGCACCAGCTGATGACTTGAGCTGCGGCACTTCCTTCTGAGTTTCGATGTTGAGGTTCGTAAACAGCCCGGAAGAGAATTCCATGCTCTGTCCGAATCGCGTAACTGCCGCTTCGTTGGGTGATTCACCCTTAATTGTTAGGTCGGCGTCTTTCTGCTCGACACTTTTCAAATAGAGACCAGGGACGCTGTCGAACCGGGCTTTGATCTCTCCAAGTATTGCACCCGGTCCCTGTTGCGAGCCGCGCAATTTCTGAATGGCATCGACTCGGAAATTGATGTCCGCGATCTTCTTTTCCAGGTCCGCTTGCTCGCGCTTGACCGAGTTCATCTGGTCGTTGATGCGACGTTGTTTTTCGAGTTCCTTGGTTGCTGCCTGATGCTGAGCATTTGCGCTCACATAGTCATAGCCGATACCCAGCACGAGCAATGCGACGACCGTCAACGCCAACAAGAATGTCTGCGTACGGGTGCTCGAGACCTTGTCCTCAACGAAAGCTACACTGGCCGGACGATCGGTTACCGATTCTAAAAGATTTACTTTGATCACCGCGCGTCAACTCCTCTCAACGCTAATCCAACCGCGATCGCCATCTCGGGAACGACCTCGCGCATGTACTCCGGATCAAAACCGCGTGAATCGACTTTGATCTTCTTAAATGGATCGAATATCTCGACAGGCATTTCGAACTGCTTCGCGAGGAAATCTATCAACCCGTCCAGCTTCGATCCGCCGCCGGAAACCAGGATCTTTTCCACCGCCACACCACCGTCTTCAACCGTGGCACGATAAAAGTCCATAGTCTTTTGGATTTCCAGGGCCAGAATGTCCGATACTGTTTCCAGAATCGGTTTGATATCGCGATCCTCAACAGCTTCCGGCAATGGCGTGCCACGCTTGACCTGCTCGGCATGTTCAAACGTTAGACCCAACTCTTTTTGCAGCAGCGATGTGTATTGGTTGCCACCGAACGTGGCGTCGCGGGTGAACACCGAACGATTGCCATTCAAGATATTAATGTTCGTCGTCGACGCGCCAATGTTCAGCAGGGCGACAACCTGGTTTGGTTGTGGGTCGTAATTCAACTCGTAACAATTCTGAAGCGCGAACGCGTCAACATCGATGACGGCAGGCTGTTTGCCGGCGAGTTGTATTGCCTGCTTTAGGTTAGCAACCTTGTCGCGCTTGCACGCGGCCATCAGGACATGAATCGCATCATCCGTTGTGCCAGTGACGTGATAATCCAAGGTGACATCAGTAATGTCGAACGGGATGTGCTCTTCAGCATGCCACGCGAATGACTCTTGCAGTTCTGCCGAACTCATCTGGGGCAACACAATATTTTTGACAATCACCGAATGGCCATTTACTCCGGCGGCAACTCGGTTTGTCTTGATCTTATGTTCATTGAAGATGTTCGAAATCGCGTTCGACACGGAATTCAATTCCATGATCTGGCCGTCAACAACTGAATCCGGTTCCAGTGATTCGTAACCCAGACTCAACAACTGGAAATCGCCATTCTTGCCCTGAAGTTCGACGGCCTTTACGCTGCTCGAGCCAATGTCGACGCCGACCATGCTCTTGTTAGTGCGCTTCCACATGATTTAATTGCTCCTCGCTAACCTGAACATGAGTAGACGTTGACGGCGCATTCGCGCCCGCGCGCGGCGCGCCCGCGATAAGCCGGCGCGCACTAATCGAAATCGGCAGGGGTAGCTTGCATTGTTCTTCATCAGATTATCCAAAACGGTTTTTATTGGCTTCGCCTGAGCGAAGGGCGGGGCTTTTACTTCGGCGGAACGCCGAGCAGCGACAAAGATTAGAGCCCAGTTGGCAGAAGGTCTGGGCCAGCACTGCCATGCGTAGGCTACAATAAGCGCTCAACGGTTGTCAACATCATTATTCATTGATAAACACTCGAAATGAAGCGGGAGTTGTGAATAAGTGCGGATTGCCCTTAGGACCAACGAACCGTTACGATGTGTTCTGTTGATCAAGCGTCACCGCTTCAGAATCGTCATCTTGCTGCTGATCGTGGCTGCTGTCAGTGCGTGGTTTTATGGGAACCGGCCGACGCACGCGGACCTCTCGGCGTGGGCACCAGCCGATAGCCTCGCGTTCGTAGAGATTAATGATTTGGCGGCCGTCGGAGGTGGCCTCGAACAAACTAAGGCTTGGAAGGTGTTTGGGCCACTGTTGGGATCGCCAGCACACCTGGCACCGAATCGTTGGTGGACACGTCTGGCGCGGTGGACCGGAATCGGGTCGGCGGATGCGCTGCTTTTCGCGCGCGCTCAAGTCGCAATAGTTCTCAATGGCGCAGAAGGTGCGGAGAATGGATCTACGCTCGTGATAAAGCCTCTTCTCACCTTCATTATTGATACGCACACATCGCAGTGGCGAATGCGAGCTGCGGTCGAGCGCCACCTTGAGGACTTGGCGCGAAAGAACTTTGGAAATCCGGTTGCGCTGCGGAAGCAGATACAAGGCGTTGAACTTCAGGAATGGCAATCCGAGGATGCATCCCGAAGAATCGTAGCCGCGTTTGTTAACACAACAGTTGTCGTTGCGAATGACGAATCATCAGTCTTGCATTCGATCGAAGCAACCGTTGGAAGACGCGCGACGCTCAAGGATGATCCTGAACTTCAGAGGATGCGACAAGCGACAGAGGTGCCTAATCCGGCCGCGTTCGGATTCCTTAGCCAAACTGGTGTGAAGTCTCTGTTGCAAGCGTACATTCTCAACGCCGAAAATCGCAGAGGAGTCTCGGATGATTCGCTAACCAAAGCTCGCTTGTTCGCCGATACGTTCGGCGGGCTTGTGAAGCATGCGGGATGGACAGCGAAATTTATCGACGGCGAGGTTGAAGATCACTGTTCGATCGGGCTGGCGGACGGCGTTACTGATAAGCTGCGAGTCAGTCTGGTCCCCGATCGTGGGCCTGATTTGACCGAGCTTTGGTTCGTGCCGCCGGACGTTCATTCTTTTTCCATTTATAAGTTTCATGATGGCGCCAGCGTTTGGACGGACTTAAATGCGGTGGTTTCATCGCACGCCGATCTTGTGGGCGCGATAGCCGCGCGTCCGCTGTTGAGAAACTTGTTGAAGACGTACGGCATCGATGATCCAGATTCGTTTAGTAGAGGAATTGGAACGCGGGTACAAACCATTCGTCTCGAGGAGGACTCTCCGGCGGTACTCATCGCTGACGTTTTTGACCGGCCAGCCCTGGAAAAGGCGGTAAAGGAACGACTTGGGAAAAACCCTGAGATCGAGAAGCTGGGCGATGCTGATTTGCTCGTTTCATCAACTGATAACTGGACAGCTGGTTTCGTGGCAAACAGTTTCTTGATTGGGCCAGGCGAAGACGTGCGTCGCTGTTTGCAAGCGCGCACGAGTTCTCAGTCCGCACTGTCATCCGATTCATTCCGTCAGGCGCAGAAGATTGTAGATGTTTCATTGCCGCTGACGGCCGTAACTTTCACAAACGATTCGCGCGCCGCGATTTCGTTTACTGAAGCATTTTCATCTCAGCCGCGTTCGATTTTTTCTACTAACGCTCCCGCGATTGATCAGGGAGCGCATATGCTTCCGCTCGCGGTGAGCGTATTGATGGTAAAGAACGGATCGATCGATTGGACCAGTCGCTCATCCTTCGGCATCGGTGGCTCCATCGCCACCCTGTTGTTTCCCGAGAAATGAGCGAGCAAACCTTAGTAATTGCCACTCGTAATAGCGGAAAACTAATCGAGCTGTGTGAACTGTTGAGCGATTTGCCTTTCACCCTTCGTGATCTGAATTCCTTTCCGTTAATCGAATCAGTTGAGGAGGCCGGGGAGACTTTCGCTGAAAACGCCTCTGTGAAAGCTCGCGCTTACGCACAACAAACGCAGTTCATCACGCTAGCTGATGATTCAGGCTTGGAGGTGAGTGCCCTCGGCGGAGCGCCGGGTGTGCGCTCTGCACGATACGCCGGCGACGGCGCTTCTGACGCGCAGCGCACGAACAAACTATTGGCGGAACTCTCAAGGCAATCATCAGGAGACCGAAGGGCGCGATTTGTTTCGGCGGTAGCAATTGCCAATCCAGCGGGTTTGATTCTAAGCGTCTCGATAGGCGTTTGTGAGGGGCGCATCGCGAACGCTCCGCGAGGTCAAAATGGTTTCGGCTACGATCCAGTATTCATCCCGAATGGATATGACAAAAGCTTTGGAGAATTGTCAGCTGAAGTGAAAAACGAGATAAGCCATCGTGCACGTGCCTTGAAAGGCACCCTGAATTTTTTGCGATCCTTGACCGCGGCTTCTGGTGATGGCTAAAATGTCCGGTCTCACCAATAGGGACGCTAAGTAACACGGGGCGTAGCACAGCCTGGTAGTGCGCTCGGTTTGGGACCGAGAGGTCGGAGGTTCGAATCCTCTCGCCCCGACCAAAGTCAGTAGCCTTCGGGCGATTTGGTTTCCAGTAGCGCACCAGGTTCGGGTTCACACTGTTGGCTCGCCGCCTTCGCATCGACTAATCTCCTACCCTGCCAAATTTTTTTGCCGAAATTCCCAAAAAAGAGCGATTTTTAGCAGACTTTGAGCTTTGTCTGTGGTATATGTGGCTCTGATAAGTTTTCCCATTTCGTTGAAATTTGGAGGGGCTACACCACAAATGGCGACTACGGCAGCAGGCAAGAAGCGGATGACCCAGTCCGACGTTATCAATTACTTTGCGGAGCGGACGGGAATGAAACGCGCGCAGGTGAAACAGTTATTTGAGGATTTGGCAAATTTGGCCACTAACGAGGTCAAGACGAACGGAGAGTTCGTGCTCCCGGGCTTCGGAAAGTTGGTGCGATCCGAACGCAAGGCGCGCGAAGGTCGGAACCCGGCTACGGGCGAGACGATCCAAATCCCCGCAAAGACCACGCTCAAATTTCGCGTCGGCAAGGCCATGAAGGACTCTGTCCTTCCGCGAAAATAGCGAGTAATACGGCTCTTAAGAACTGCTTTTCGCGAACGGTATCAAGCGTCGGCGAAGTGTCCCTCGGATAATGGGGCATCGCCGGCGCTTTGCTGTTCCCTTGCGCAGCCAACCTACCGTAAACGTCGTTAAACTGAACACATCCTCTTGGCGTCCCGGCACACCGTAAAAAAAGATCAAATACTTCCCATTGTCCGAGCGGAATGTGTTATAGTGCTGGGTTCTGCTGGTACAGTTCAGGTTGTCTATTTCCCCTTCTCTTGGGCGCGTACTCTGCAAAAATCCGAAAACTGTAAGGTAGTTGCATCCTGAGTGTGTTCGGAAGACATCTAAGGTTAACCAAGTGATCGTGCTAATTTGATCTGTTAATAAGGAGACTGAGCGAATCGTGAATCTTTACAAGGGCCTGCCGCTGGCTGAGCGGCTTCAAAGAATCGACCATATTCAAGCAAGGCGATTTTCGAAATTGACCGGCACCGCAAGTGAAATTGCGACCGAGGGAATCATTCGTCATCTCGCCGCGTGTGACCGCATGGACGTGAATCCGGACATTTCAGCAGTTCGAGAGATTATCGACGATGCTCTCAACGGTCGTCGTGTATATGCTGAAGCTGCTGAGATAACTCGAGCAGCGTAATTACCCATTTAGTTCTTCGCTTATCGAGCAAGGTTGTCGGAGTCTATCCGACAGCCTTTTTCTTTTGGCGGCACGATTGGAACGCTGCCAGGCCCGTGCTAGTATTCGGCGAAACCGAAAACGAAGCTCCCGTAGCTCAGTGGATAGAGCATCTGCCTTCTAAGCAGAGGGTCGCAGGTTCGAGTCCTGCCGGGGGCGCCAATCTTCTTCGATTTAGTAATCGTCCCCGGCTTGCGGCCGGTCGTTTGCCGGCCCCGTGGGTCTATCGCGTCCGGCATTCAAGTGGTCATAATTCAACGCGGCATTAAAGAGCAGGAAGAAACTCCCTTGCGTCTGATGGCGCCACATCGGATTGTTAGCGAACATCACGACGTGTCCCTGGCCCACTGGGACATCGACAACCGCCGGCGCATTTGCCAATTCTGAGCCGCCGGCGAGCATTCCGCTGATCAGGAGGTTCTTCTCATCTGAAGCGAATCTCAGAACAATCCGTGGACGTTGATTTGCGGGAACGAAGAAAGCGCCTTGCTGAAGTCTTTGTTCCTGAGTCAATTGCTCGGCCGATTGTCGCACGGCCGGGGCTGCTTGTGGCATCGCTTGAATGACATCAGGATCTGTGAGCGAGCCGCGGCCCGACGCACGTGAACCAGCACCGCCCGCGCCGGTGCTTTCGCCGCCTCCCCCTCCAAAACCTCCACCGCCACCTACGGCAACCTGGAACAGGGGCGCTTGATTAAAATAGATCGGCAGCGTCTCAGCATAGCCGTATGCGATCGGGCTGCGCCGATCTGCGAACGTAGCGTTGTAAACCGAACCGCGCGCCTGGAGTTGACGAGGCTCTTGAATACTGACGCCGGTTACGATCCCATAATCGACGGGTACGCGCGCGCAATTTGTAATCGGTATGAAGAGGCCACCGTCCTCGATAAATTTTTGCAGGTTGACCACTCCGCTCAGACCCATCCCACCGCGAATATCGTCGGTTTGGTCGGGGCTTAACGCCATATTCGGAGTGACATCGCTCGCCTTCCACGGAATCGCCGCGCCTCGCGTTGGGATGCCGTTTACGATCGTCTGGGCTGAGCCGCCAACGGGCGGAAAGATAATCACATCGAATTTGTCCCGCAGCTTCGGCGTGTTACGAATCACCTGATCAGAAATGTACGTGTAGGGAATTTGCAGGCGATCGAATTCAATGCGGAACCAACCGTCGTTTTGCGTATTAGTCCAGGTGTGCAGAATCGCGATGCGCGGAACCGCAAGCAAGTGCGTCTTTATTTCCGGCAGCTTGCCGAGGGCGATCGCCTTAAGACCGGAATCTGCAACCGGACCAGCGAGAGTTTGTTTTAGATCGCCGGTATTGTCAGCCGCCTTAATAATGAAACTGCCGGCATTGAATTTTTGACCGTTTGCTTCGAAGGGTTCCTCGGCCGCTGCAATCTTCAGATCTTTGAGCTTGTACCGCAGTGTCATCAGAGTGTTTTCAGTGTTGTGGTTGATGACGTACGCCACTGGTGTAGCCGTCGCGGAAACGCTGCCCGTTACCTTCGCGTCTCGGGTGAGCAAGGTCATCGGAGTTTGCAACACCGACTTGTCCGTTACTCGGATCGTGTTTACATTGCGCAAAGCGCCCAGCGTCCATCCAGTATCATCGTATGGCCGCGGATCGCTGACGTTGTAATACTGCGTGTCCAACAACATATCGGCCATGCGCGAATACGGCTGGTCCATGCGAATGACATAAGATCCAGCCGGGAACTTCTGATCTTTCACTGTGATTTCTTTATCAGCAGTATGGACTTCGACACCCATCAGGCGAAGCAAATTCATCATGTCCGCAGCCTCAACGACCCGGCTTTGATCGGATGGAATGATCCATGCGGCCGGCCCTTCATTAGTAGCCTTAGCCACCGATCGTTTGCTCTTCAAATAGAAGTTTTTCAGGAAACGATCCTTGTTATTTGAAACAAAGTTCATCGCGAGCAGAATCGCTGATTCCTGCATGTTGATATTGTTGCGCAGTGACCACTTCACGCGCGGCTGTG
Source organism: Acidobacteriota bacterium (assembly GCA_003222855.1). Lineage (GTDB taxonomy): Bacteria > Acidobacteriota > Blastocatellia > Pyrinomonadales > Pyrinomonadaceae > UBA11740. The sequence continues at coordinate 3,738 of QHXH01000214.1, read as the reverse complement.
GCGGGTTCGGACGAAACCAGTCGCGTTGGGCTTCGGCTCGTACTGTTCGATCCATGGTGTCGGCGACGCTGTTGCCGAACGTCTCGTAGAAACGGCCGATTGCGTTGTGCCCATTGGCGACGTAGAACATGTAGTTCGGCGCCCAGCCGTCATAAAAGCCGTGCGTCCAAACGCCGGGCACGCCGCGCTTGGTCATCTCTTCAATTTCGTGATAAGCCAGCAGGTTCCACTCATCGATCACGATGGGATCGAGCCACGCGTTGTATGGACCAGTTCCGGTAGAGGTGTAAAGAAAGGGCACGGACTCGTGCAGGTCGTGCAAGATCGTCGGATGATACTCAAGAAATGTCTTCATCTGGTTGCGCGACAGTGCGAGCGCCATTCCCAAGCCATCGCGATTGTTGTCGTGGGCCACATACTTGCCCCAGTAAATGAGCGACGGCGCATTCTTGTCCGGATTAGCTTTGCGATAGTTGTACGTATCGACCATCATGTCGTGCCCGTCGACTTCCAACACCGGCGTAATCAAGACAATGACGTTCTTGCGAATCGCCTGGATGAAGGGGCTCTCTTCGACTGCAAGCCGATAGCCAAGCTCCATCAACATTTCACACGATCCAGTTTCAGGCGAGTGGATCGATCCCGAAGCCCAATACAAAGCCTTTCCTTCACCAATCAACTGATCGGCTTCGGCGTCTGTTATCTTGCGGGGATCGGCGAGCTTTGCCGTGATGTCTTTGTATCGATCCAGCTTTGCAATCGCTGCTTCGTCTCCTACTGCGATCAGCAACTGCTCCTTTCCTTCCTCACTTTTCTCGGGCGCCGTGAACACGCGCACGCGCGGAGTCGCTTTCTCAAGCTCGTGATAGTAGCGATACAAATCTTTCGAATAAGTTAGGTGGCCCGGTGCACCGACTTCATAGCCGATGACCTTGTCGGGCGACGGAACCTTGTCCGAGGCCGGCAGATGGTCTACCAACTCAGTCATGAAGTAAGACTCAGTTGTGTACTCCTTGACCTTGGCTGCGTAGGCAGCATTGTTCGCGGTTGAGTTTGATTTTGTCTCCGGCTTCGATGGAGAGCTCGGGTGCGCAGTCTTTGCCTTGTCGGGTTTTTGCGCGTGCACCCCGATCGAGAATCGCAAGACAGCGCCGGCAACGCACAATACCAGCAGGCAAACACTAATCGTTCGTAGCGAAACTTTGGTTTTCATGGCTCACTCCCAGGAAAGGTTTTCAGCAGGCGTGCGAAGAATACTGCAAGCGGCGAAAAGAGCAAAGGGCAAAGAGCAAGGGCGAAGAGCAAAGCTCGAAGAGCGAAGAGGATTCACGATTCGTGCCGTTGCTCTTATGATCGCGTGGTTCTTGTCGCCTCGCCTGCGCCCTCTGCCCTTTGCTCTTCGCTCCTTGCTCTTGGCTATCCGACTGGTGTAAACAAAGAGGTAGGATTTAATTCTTCATTGGTCCGTGTCCCCAAACGCTTTCTGGCGGCTATAGTTCAGTTGGTTAGAACGCCTGACTGTGGATCAGGAGGTCGTGGGTTCGAACCCCACTAGCCGCCCCATCAATCCTCGCAATTCAAATCGGAGGTGTTTCGAAAATGGATCGAGTGGTTAGCGTCAACGCCGGCGCTGACGCGGATCGAGATACTCACGCAGCCCATCGCCAATAAAATTGAATGCCAGAACCGTCAGCGCGATTGCCAGCCCGGGAAAGACTAATGCATGGGGAGCAGCTTGCAACGTTGATAGATCGCGCGCTTCTTCAATCATCACTCCCCACGAAGGCGCAGGCGGCGGAACTCCCAAACCCAGGAACGAAAGCGATGCTTCCGAAAGCACAGCGCCGGCCATTCCCAGACTTGCCTGCACGATTAGAGGTTGAATTGCGTTCGGGAGAATGTGCACGAAGAGAATGCGAAAATCTCCGGCGCCGAGCGCGCGGGCAGCTTGCACGAAATCATATTCGCGAACCTTGAGCACCTGTGCGCGAATCAGACGGGCATAGCCGACCCAGCCGATGATGCAAAGCGCGAAGATCAATTTGTTTATCCCGGCTCCCAGAAAAGCGACCAGCGCAATCGCCAACAGCAATCCTGGAAACGCGAGGAAGACATTAAATACGTAACCTGACAACAGCGAATCGACCCAGCCACTGTAGAATCCGGCGACCGCGCCAATCAACGTACCTACAAATGCTGAGACCAGAACGACGATGACACCGACTTCCAGTGAGATGCGCGCCCCGAACACGACGCGCGAAAAGATGTCACGTCCGGTTGAGTCGGTTCCGAACCAATGCGCCGCGGAAGGAGGCATATAGCGCATCGCGAGATTTGTCGCGCCGACGTCATAATGCGCAATCCATGGCGCGAAGATCGCCACGCAGACGAAGACGACAACGATCAAGAGTCCGACGATGGCGAGACGATTCATTTTGATTGAGCTTAGAGCTTGGAGCTTGGAGCTGGGGAAACAACTAATAACTAAGCTCTAAATGCTAAGCTCTGGATCAAGCGAGCGCTAAGAAACTCGAATTCTTGGATCCAGCCAGCGATACAACATATCAGTCAGCGTATTGGCGACGATGTAGGTTGTACTAATCGCCAGGACGCACCCCTGCACAATTCGATAATCACGTTTGCCGATCCCATCCTCGACCAGAAGCAAGCCCAATCCCGGCCAACCAAAGATTTTTTCCGTGATGATTGCGCCCGCGAGCAACACTCCAAGCTGTAGGCCCAACACCGTGACAACCGGAATCAATCCGTTTTTCAAGACGTGCTTGTACACAACGGCTCGTTCACTCAATCCCTTGGCGCGCGCTGTGCGCACGTAACCTTCGCTGAGTTCCTCAATCACGGACGAGCGCACCATTCTTGTTAATATCGCTGACAGCGCCGCTCCGAGGGTTACCGCCGGCAGGATTATGTCGCTCCATTCAAATCGCCCTGACGGCGCCAACCAGCCCATCTTGACTGCGAAGACATAGACGAGCATTGGCCCAATTACGAAACTGGGCAGGCTTATGCCCACCAGAGCAATCACGGAGAGGAAATTGTCGATCAGTGTGCCCCGATTTTTCCCGGCAATGACGCCGAGGGGAATGGCAATCGCCACTGCAATCAGCATCGCCGCAATCGCCAGTTCGATCGTCGCAGGATAACGCTCGAGAATTAGATCAAAGACGGGCTGATCGGTTCGAAACGACTTTCCCAAATCACCGTGCAGGATCGCCACCCAGTAATCATCGTAACGGTTGGAGAGGCCGTACCATTTGAAATGTCTTTGGCCACGCTCGTCAGCAGGAAACCCAAAAAAGAAAGGCGGCCGATCGAGGCCATGTTTGGCGCGAAACTGCGCCAGCTGATCGGGTGTTGCTTGTTCGCCGAGGACTGCGACAGCTGGATCGCCGGGAACCAGTTCGATCAAAATTGTGACTAGCGAGACGACGGTCCAGACGACCAGAATGAGCAAGCCAATACGTCGCAACAAGCCAAACAGTTTATGTTTCATGCGCTGACGAAGTGATCTTGTGAATCGTGAACGAGCGCGGATGATAACAGATTGGTGAGGACGGCGATACGCCGATGTCGGCAAAAAGAAAAACGTAGCCGGGACCCGCTTTTGCAAACCAGGTCCGGCCCCGACAACCGAACCCACTAAGCTAGGCGAGCCCCTAAGACTACGTTAGCTTGATTGCTGCCACATGGGCTGCAATCAATCCAAGCTTTGCTCCG
>QHXH01000213.1 GCA_003222855.1 Acidobacteriota bacterium | reverse complement strand
AACTTCGAAATCGAATCAGGCAAATATTGATAAGCACCTCGCGAGCCACTCAAAACTCCGCCAATCCACGGCAGCAAATACCGGTTATAAAAGCCAACCAGGCGCCGAAATAGCGGAACGACCGGACGCGAGAATTCGAGAATCGCTACAACACCGCCCGGTTTCAGTACTCTTAGGAGTTCGCCTAAACCCTGCTCGATGCTCGTCAGGTTTCGGAGCGCGAAACCTATCGTC
>QHXH01000362.1 GCA_003222855.1 Acidobacteriota bacterium | reverse complement strand
GGCGCCTCCGAGTTTTGAGTTTCCAATCTTCTCAACCACATCCTTAATTTGCAGGCCCAGCTCTTCAGCAACAATCGCTCGCGTGAACGTGCGAGTTCCGGTTCCCAAATCCTGAGTCCCGACGGCGACTATGACTGGGCCGTCTCGCCCAACGGTCACATCGACTTTGCATGCATCGTTTCCGCCGCCGCCCCACGTGCCGGCCGCGCAACCCATGCCGCGTTTCAATGCTCCCGCCCCGCCGCCCGGCGTCGCATTTCGTTTCGTCCAATTGATTTCGCGCGCAGCGCGATCGATTTGGCGATGATAGGCTTCATCGCGCATGTTCTTTTTGCGGAACTCGACCGGATCCATTCCGATCTTGTAAGCGAGTTCGTCGAGCAACGATTCCATCGCGAACGAAGCCTGCGGATGTCCCGGTGCGCGCATGGCGACCGACGAATCTTCGTTTGTGTGCAGCGCATAAACCTCGCGGTATGTTTCACCGACCCGATATACGGCGTAGGGCTGTCCGGCTTGAGAGCCCAGACCGACGCCGCCCAGTCGATACTGCGTGGCTTGCATAGCGACCAACGTCCCGTCTTTTTTCGCGCCGGCTTTGAGCTTTTGCCATGAGCCCGATCGATTGCCCGTCATCAGGAACTCGTCGGATCGCGTGAGCATTAGCTTGACTGGGGACTTGGTTTCTTTTGATAAGCGGCAGGCAAACATGCCTTCGATGCCAATACCGAACTTTGATCCAAAGCCGCCACCCATGTGTTGTACCGTCGCGGTAACCGCGCTTTGCGGCAATCCCAATTCGCGCGCCGCGTCACCGGGAATCGTGAAGGTTCCCTGGGTCGTCGCGTAAATCGTGGCTGAGTCGCCGCCGGAAAAATCGACCACCATGCCATGGGTTTCCAGACAGCAATGGTGCAGGCGCGGAGTGTGATATTCCGCTTCAACAATGGCGTCACAATTCGCGAACGCTGCTTCGACCTTCGCCGGATCTCCGCTCTTGTTTTGAAAGCGCAGGTTCTTTTCGTCCGGCTTATTCTTGTCTCTGGGCAGAACTTCAGGAGCATCCGGTTTGATTGATTCTTGTGGGACAACGACATGCGGCAACTTTTCGTACTCGATCACGATCGCGCGCGCTGCATCCTGGGCCAGTTCGGGCGTAGTCGCCGCGACGGCAGCCACAGGTGATCCGGCGAAACGAAACTCTTCAAGCGGCGCTTCCGGGCATCGCTGAGGCAGCGGCTGAATCGAACTTCTTCAACCGCGCGTGGCCGTGCGGACAACGAAGGATGCGGCCATAAAGCATTTTCGGCAGACGCACGTCATAGGTGTAATTCGCGGCGCCGGTTACTTTCAGCGGCCCGTCGACGCGCGTCAAACGATGATTCAGAAGCGCGTGCTTGTCGTTCGGTCCCCAACCCGGCCCGGCGACGTCGTCAACTTCGATTTCAACCATTTGCTCGACGCCATTGACGACGCGCGGCACGCGAATCTTTTTCTTTTTCGGCGGCGTCGGACTCGGTTGCGCCTGTGGTTGTTGTGGCATTTACGTTCTCCGAATAAGATTAGGCAATCAGCACCGGCAGCGGTAGTGACGCTGCTCCTCAAATCAAACTACACAGCCGGCCGCGCCTTCGCAGCCGCCAGCGCAGCTTCAAAAACTCGTGGATAAGTTCCGCACCGGCAGAAATTTCCCTTGCAAGCTTCGCGAACTTCGTCGAGCGTCGGACTAGGATTCTTCTTGAGATAGGCCGAGATCGTAGTCACGAACCCTGGCGTGCAAAAACCGCACATCAATCCATCATGTTCGACAAAAGCACGCTGCACCGCGCTCAGATTTTCCGGCGAACCAAAGCCTTCGACGGTCGTCAGTTTTTTCCCCACCGCATCGACCGCCAGCACCAAACAGGAATAGACGTTCTTGCCGTCCATCAGCACAGTGCATGCTCCGCAGGTGCCCATGTCGCAGACGAGTTTTGGACCAGTGACTGCCGGTTCAAGATCGTTGCGCAAGGCGTTGAGCAAGGTCGTTCGTGGCTCGACAGAGACATTTCGCCTGGCGCCATTAACGTCAAGCGCAATGCTGACTGTGCCGGCGATTGGTTCGCCGGTCGTCACTGATTCAGCCGCCGAGGTTTTTGTATCAGCAGAGATGAAGTGGTCGGCCAATGCTGCGCCGGCCCCGGCCACCCCGACGCCTTTCAGAAATTTGCGCCGGCTGGGATCGTAACGCGAGCTTTTCTTTTTCGGATCATGCTCGTCTGACATTCGCTTCCTCCTCCTGGGATGAAACAACGCCGCAAGTACAAACTTTCAGGTGGACGCTATGTTAAATTGAAAACAATTCGCCGGGCAAGGGTTTTTGTCAGTTGATTCGTTAATTGAAATGGGAACCGGTACAGAACCGCGAGCGGTAGCGAGCGGGTTAAGGGCGCGAGTTGCGTCTTTCCCAAAGCAAGTTCTAAAAAAGTAGACTGTCATTACAAGAAGTAGCGACTTGATCCCGCTCGCTACCGCTCGCGGTTCTGTACCGCTTCGCGCAGGCGCGCGAGAGCATACGTCATCCAGCCTTCGGACCAGCGCATGTACGGAATCCTGACTTTGTAAAATCTGCGTCGCTGATAATAAAAATAGCCGCGGACATCGCGTAGATTCTCAACAGTCCAGTTGGCAATCTGCTCAGCGAGCATAAGCGTACCTGGGATGCGGCCGCGTAGTTCGACAAGCGCAACGATTGCGGCTGCGGCTGAGTGAATATCAGCCGGATACAGGCGATCGGGAAAATACTTGGGCCAACCATTAATCAAAAAGAATCGTTCGGTCCAGAATTCATAGCCGCGCCGGAGAGCAGTGTCGAATTGATCGTTCGACCCCGTCTCCATGATGCGCGAGAGGCTTGTGAGAATGTACGCCGTGTGGAAATTGTCCGACCACGCTTGATGCGAATCGGCGCCATACGTCCACGAGCCGTCCTGTTGCTGCCGGCGAACGACATAAATCGCCGCGCGGTTGGCCCAATCGATCAGGCTTTGCTCCCCGAGTAATTTGCCAACGCTGGCTAGCATTTCGCCGGCCAGCAGGCTCGCATTGAAAACGCGTGTTCGATCCAGCGGCGAATAACTGAAGCAAACTTCATCGCTTGTTTCTTCTGATCGATTCAAATCGTTAAGAATGAAATCGCAGATGGTCCGCGCGAACGGCAGGTATTCATCTCGAGAAAGAACTTCCGCGGCTTCGCAGAACGCGCGCGCCGCAAATGCCGTCGGCACAATGGTCGGCGTGCCGCGCGGCGCAAAGAACGACCGCGATTGCCAGCCGAAGTTGTAGCCCCAGCACGCGCCACGAAATCCTTTCAGCCTCATCCAAATCAGATCTTCGAGCAATTCTCTCGATTCGATCTCATTTTCTTTTGTTGGATTGCGGCGGAAATCGGCGAGCGCCGCGAGCGCGAATAACGAGATAGCTTTTGCATTTCGCTCCCGCGGAATTCCCACCAACGATCGAAAGTTAATTGGCGAGCGTTTGTGAAACTGCGTCCAGGCGAGACGCGCGGCGCGCGATCGTTTGAAGGGGGTTGCCTGGAATAATCGGCTGTTCAGCGCGTCGTATGGATCGTATCCGGCGAAGCCCTGGTCGCGACACCATTTCCAGAGATCCTTATGCGCTGTCTTGAGATCGATCGGCATCTGTTCGGAGTTCCGCCTTTAGGCGGCATTCCTGACTTATCAAACTAAGAGCCGCCTGAAGGCGGAACTCCAAACTAAGCGCTTACCGAAGTTTCAATCCTGCGCGGTGTCTCGACAAAGCTCTCGCGCCAAAGCTCGAAAGAAAGCAAAGTCCAAAGCAGCTTGCGATGATTGGCGACGCCGCGTTCATGTTCATCCTGAAGCTTCGCGACATATTCGGGATTGAACAATCCGGTGCGACGCAAACGCTCCGGCGACAACAAATCGTGCGTCAAGGGACGCAATTCGCTCTTCAGCCATTTCGCGAAAGGAACCCCAAAACCTTTCTTGCCGCGCCGCCAGACAAACGGAGGCACCAAGCCCTTCGCCGCCTTTTTAAGAATATATTTTGAAGTGTAGCCGTGCAGCTTGTAACGCGGGGGCAGCGACGCCGCGAATTCAGCCACGCGCGGATCCAGATAGGGCGCGCGCACTTCCAAACTTACCGCCATGCTGGCGCGATCGACTTTCGTCAGAATGTCTTCCGCCAGATAAAGCTGCGTGTCCAGATTCTGCATGCGCTCGGTGAGGTTATTTGAATCACATTCAGCGAATAAGCGTCGCGCGTCTGCATAAATATCCGCGTCGCTGGATCGCTTTACATCCTTAGTCAGCAGCAGTTCCTGATCGTGCGGCGTAAACGAGCCGAACAACACGTGATGGCGCGCGACTTCGTCGTAATGCGAGGCCGTGATAAAGCGCCGGGCGCGATAATCAAACGAAAGGTTTTTGGTTTTTACCGGCAACAGATTGACCGCCGGCTCAACCAGGCCGCGTCGCAGAAATCGCGGCACGGCCAGGTAAGCGCGGGCCATGTAATGACCGAAGTACATGGGATAACCGGCAAAGATTTCGTCACCACCATCGCCGCCCAGGGCGACGGTCACATGCTTGCGCGTGAAACGCGACAGCAGGTACGTCGGAACGATGGAAGGATCGCTGATGGGCTCGTCCATCCACGCGCCGATCTCACTGACGAGGTTTGCGGCCAGGCTGGCGCTGAATCTTTCTTCGTGATGATCGGTGCCAAGGAACTTTGCGACCGCGCGCGCGTACTGCGATTCGTCAAACGAACTTTCGGCAAACGAGATTGAAAACGTCTTTACGGTTTCGGACGAAGCGCGCACGGCGAGCGCGGTCACCACCGAAGAGTCGATGCCGCCTGACAGCAGCACGCCCAAGGGAACGTCTGAGACCAGGCGCATCCGCACTGAGTCAGCGAGTAGTTCGCGCAATTGCTCGGCCGCTTCGTTCACGGTCGGAACAGGTTCGCGCGGCTGGTAACTCAGGCGCCAGTAGCGCTCGACTTTTACCTCGCCGTCTTCCAACGTCAGTGTATGCGCCGCCGGCAGTTTGCTGATGCCTTCGTAAATCGACAGCGGGGCCGGAACGTAATCGTATGAAAGATACTGGCGCAGCGCATTAAGATTCAGATTCGGTCGCACAGAGGGGTGCGCCAAAAGCACCTTTGGTTCTGAAGCAA
>QHXH01000361.1 GCA_003222855.1 Acidobacteriota bacterium | reverse complement strand
CGTACTTCGCAAAGGTGTGCGTGCGCACGCCTGGGTTAGCGCCCTTTCACTCAGACCTTTGCGAACGATCGGTTCGATCATGTCCCATCCCGTCATGATCTCACCGGAAAGATAAATGCAGTCCGGATTAATGGCGTTTACAATGGTGGCTAAACCAAGCCCAAGAAAACGAGCGCTCGTTTCAAGAGCCGCGATTGCCTTAGCGTCGCCGGCGCGGGCCCGCTCAATTAATTCCAATATGCTGAAAGGATGTTTTTCCGAGTCGCGCAGGACTTTTGGACTAAGTTCAGACAAATCCCAGCCAAAATAACGAGACATGATCGCGAGGTTCGAGGTATACACTTCCCAACAACCTCTGGCTCCGCACATACATCGTGGGCCATCGACATTTAGCGGCAAATGGCCAAACTCACCCGCGATGTAATCATGCCCTCGCAACAACTCGCCATTAATTACGACTCCAACGCCGACGCCGTCCGAAATGGTCACGTAGGCAAAGCTGTGCGCGCGGCTGTCGCCGCGCTCAAGCCATAACTGGGCCAACGCGCACGCCCGTGCCGAGTTTTCAATTTGCACGGGGAGACCGGTCATAGCCACGATGCGATCGCGAATATCAACCCCGGTCCAACCAAGAGTCGGAGCGTTCAGAATTCTTCCGGTGCGTTGGTCCACCATTCCTGGCACCACGATGCCAATCCCCTCGCAACCCGCACGAAATGCCTTATTCTTGGCCATTCTGCGAACTCGCAGCGCCAGGTCCTTGACGAAGGCGGAAGCCGAAAAGATCGTGTCGTAGGTTTCCAATGCGAGTTCTCTGCCCGCAAAATCACAGAGCATCAGATAGGTTTTGCTAAAACGGACATCGACTGCAATCGCCAGCCGGTCATGCGTTCTGATATGCAGGAATGTAGGCTTACGACCGCGCAGCGTTTCGCCCGTAACTCCTTCGTAGATCACGTCCTGGTCCATCAGTTCCTGGACCAGCACGCTCACTATGCCGCGGGTCACATTCATTCGCCGCGCGAGGTCAGCTCGGGAAATAGGTTGGTGCTCGCGAATAAGATTCAGCGCAATGCGCCGATTGATATCTCGCGATGTGGTGCGTGTGGCTACGCGAAAATCTCGGGTATTGATCTTTCGCATTGGACTCGGCCTTTTGTTCGGGGTTCGGACAATATCTCCGCGCGGTTGGATTTGTCAAGAACTTTTTACGCGAGCGGAGAAATAGTTTTTGCCGGAAAAGATCGTTTGCCGGACGGAAACCGCGTGCTAAACGGCGGCGGCCAGTTTGGCGCCGCAGGAGGCGCGGACCACAAGCTCAGGTTCGACGATGATCTGTTGTTCTCTGGTGCCTCTCTTGCCTTCCACCAGATCTATCAGGAGACGGGCGGCCGCCTGGCCCATTTCGGAAGTCGACCACGCGACCGTCGTCAATGGCACGCGCAACATGTCGCCGTAGTGAATGTTGCCGCCACCGACAATCGCGATGTCTTCCGGAATCCTCAGCCCTGCTTCCGTGATGGCGCTCATCGCGCCGATGGCCGCCGGATCATTGGCAGCAAAAATCGCTGACGGCAGATCGCCGTTGCGCAGCCACTCGCGAGTTGCCCGGTAGCCATCGCTTTCACTGAAGCCGCATTCGCGCACCAGCTCCGCGTCAAAAGGCACACGGCTTTTGGCGAGCGCTTTTTTGTAACCCTGGAAGCGCAAGGCAGCCGTGGACGCCACCGTTCCCTGCAAGTGGCCCACGCGGCGGTGTCCCAGATGCAGCAGATGCTCAGTCGCCAGTTCACCGACCTTAACATCGTCAGTCGTGACGGTCGGACACTTGATTCCTTCAAGCTGGCGATCGATGAGAACCATCTTTGCTCGTTCGCGAATAATGCGGCGGTAGAATTTTGTCTCGGACGGAGAAGCCGACGAGGCGAGAATTAGACCATCGGTACGCGGCAGCAGGGCTTCCACTTCAGACTCTTCGTTTGCGGTGTCTTCATCGGTGCTACAGATCAGGTTTTGATAACCGAGTGGCTTGGCGATGGTTTCTATGCCGCGGCAAATCTCCGCAAAGTACGAGTGCATCAGGTCCGGCACGACAACGCCAAGCAAATACGAACGATTAGTAGTAAGAGCCCGCGCGAACTGATTCGGGCGATAGTTCATTCGCTGGGCCGTATCCAGAATGCGCGCCCGCGTCTCCGGACTAATCTCCGGATGATTGTTGATGGCGCGCGAGACGGTCATCTTGGAAACCCCCAACGCGCGTGCGATGTCAGCTAGAGTTGTCGGCATTCGCTTTTTTTGGAGTTCCGCCTTTAGGCGGCTTCCTCGAGGCCGCGTAAACGCGGAACTCTGAACTTGTCACTTCCCATTCTTCAGGGCCCGCGTTATCGCTGCTTCAGCCAGCGGACTCATGATCGCGTACCCTTTAGCGTTCGGATGAAGCCCGTCCTCGCTCAGCTCATCTCTCAGAAAACCCTTCTCATCAATCATAGCTGAATAATAATCGAGGTAGGTCAACCTATTCTTCGCGGCGTAAGCCTTCATCCATTCGTTCAAGGCTTTGATCTTTTCGGGCGGTCTTTGGGTGGTGCGATTAATCGGTTTGCCGTCCCGCTGCTCATAGTCGCTTACGGGCAGAATCGAAGCCAGTACCACCTTAATCGAATTCGCCTTCGCGAGTTCGGCCATCGAAATCAAATTATCTGCGATTGCTTCCATGGTCGTGGGACCGGTATTACCCGCCAGATCGTTGGTGCCGGCCAGAATGACGACGACTTTCGGATGCAACGCGATCACATCCGGGCGGAATCGCACAAGCATTTGCGGAGTAGTTTGTCCGCTGATGCCGCGATCGACATAGGGCTTGCCCGGAAAGAAGCCGCCGAACTTCGAGTTTTGCCAGGAGTCAGTAATGGAGTCGCCCATAAAGACGACCCGCGGTTCGTTCTTCTGCGCCGGCGTCAGCTTCGCATTAGCATCATGATAGCGGGCCAGCGCCGGCCAATCTTTGAGAGTTGTTTGTGCTCGCGTGAGCTGCGTCTTTACCTCGGTGCATTCGGTCGCGCTCGGTTGCGCCGCGACCCAACCAAAAGCAAACAGAATCACAATCATCGATCTAATTAGCAGTTGGTAATGTCTCTTCATAACTACTCCGTCCGTTGACGATCATTTTCGTTAGTGTTGTGTTGCCCGACGGCGCACCATTAATTAGACCAGTCTTATTCACATCTCGCTTCAGTCAGCGAGGTGTATTAAGGGCGCGCGAATCTCATAAACTGTTTCAGCAGTTTCCAATGGGAAAGCCGTTGAAACGGCTACGAGAAACCGCGCTCAGTCGTAGCACCTCGCTGACTGAAGCGAGGTGTGAATGAGACATCAACACGACAACTCTGTCATTGGCAAAACACCATTCGGCTACTTCATTTTCGCCAGGCTTCGCCGTCGGGAAACTCATAATGATCAAGCGACTGCGGTTTCATCTCGATGCTGTATCCCGGATCTAACGGCGGCAGGTAGCGACCGTCTTTCATGATCACCGGATAGACGAAGTGTTCGTGCAAATGATCGACATATTCGGTGATGCGATTCTCGAGCGAGGCGCTCACCGCGATGTAATCGAAAAGGGAAAGGTGCTGAACGTATTCACAGAGCCCGACGCCGCCCGCGTGCGGACAAACAGGCACGCCGAATTTTGCGGCCATCAGCATTACCGCGAGCACCTCATTCACACCCGCGAGGCGGCAGCTGTCGATCTGGCAAAAGCTGATCGCCCGGGCCTGCAATAGTTGTTTGAAGATGACGCGATTCTGGCATGCCTCTCCCGTGGCGACACCAATCGGGGCAACTGCTTTGGCAATCTTCGCATGGCCCAGCACATCATCGGGTGATGTCGGCTCTTCAATCCACCAGGGGTCGAATCGCGCCAGCGGTTTCATCCAATCGATAGCCTGGTCCACCTCCCAAATCTGGTTCGCATCCATCATCAATTTACGTTCATCACCGATTTCTTCGCGAATGATCGCGGCGCGGCGGATATCGTCTTCAAGATCGCGGCCGACTTTCATCTTGAAGTGCGACCACCCCTCAGTTATCCCTTCCCGCACAAGCTGCCGCACCTTCTGGTCTGAATAGCCCAGCCATCCGGCGGATGTTGTATACGCCGGATAACCCGCAGTGCGCATCTCTGCTTCGCGCAATGCTTTGGTCGATTCGTTTCGTCGCAGAATTTCGATTGCCTGCTGCGGCGTTAGTGCGTCAGTGATGTGACGAAAGGGAATGCAGGAAACGATCTGTTCCGGCGACATATCGACCAGAAGTTTCCAAAGGGGCTTGCCCTCGCTGCGCGCATACAGATCCCACACTGCGTTCACCAGGGCGCCGGCCGCAAGATGAATCACGCCCTTCTCAGGTCCCAACCAGCGCACCTGGCTATCGGATGTAATGCGCAACCAGAAACCTGCGAAATCCGTCACCACCGATTCGAGTTTCCGGCCCAGCAGATGATGTTTCAGAGCGTGTACCGCGGCGACGGAAACTTCATTGCCACGGCCATTGGTAAACGTCAGGCCGTAACCACGCAATGCGGGATTATCAGTTTCCAGGACTAGATAAGTCGCAGAGTAATCCGGATCGACATTGACCGCGTCAGATCCGTCGAGCGTTAGCGAGGTAGGAAAGCGAATATCGCGGACGGTTACGTTCGTGATTGTGACTGCCATCAATCGTTATTCAGTCGCTGTTGAAATGGAAGATTCTTATTTGGAACTTTCTCGCTACGCCAGCGGTTCTGTAACTCACTTCAGATACTGGTCCAATGGAGGATGCAACAACGCCTGGGTCTCAGGCGCATCAAGATTCTCCGGCGTAATCATTGTGACTCCCGTATCAATTCGTTTTTCGACTTGCTTTCCCTGTAACTGCTCAACCATCGTTCGCACGCCGAGATAACCCATATTAAAAGGATTCTGCACCACGATGCCCTGCAACTGCTTAGCCCGCATGGCGTCAACAAACGTCTGGCTCGTGTCAAAGCCGACGAACATTACCTTGCCGGCTTTGCCGATGTCCTGTAATGCCGAGAGCATGCCGGCGGTCGTTGATTCGTTGGGACAAAAAATCCCCTGCACGTCATCGCCGAACCGGTTGAGCAAATTCTCAGACGCGCGTTTCGCCGTGTCACGGGTAGCGCCCGCATATTGATCCGTGGAAATCAATTCGATGTTTGGAAACTTCTGCTTCATTTCCTGCAGAAAGCCTGCTTCGCGTTCTTCCGTGCTGGCAGAGCCTTCGGCATAACGGAGCAGAATCACTTTGCCTTTTCCCCCCAACACCTCACCCAGGCGATCCGCGCCGAGCATTCCGCCTTTGCGATTGTCCGTAGCCACAAAGCTGGCAATCGAGTTTGATTCAAGCGCCGAGTCGATGATAACTGTCGGCACACCCGCATTCTTCGCTTCTTCGACGGGTCGCGCTAACGCGCGGCTGTCCAGCGGCGCCAGCACGATGCCGTTTACACCCTGCGAAGTAAAACCTTCGACAACCTGAATTTGTTGCTCGCGATCGTCTTCACGCAGGGGACCTTTCCAAATGATTTCGACCGGAGCGCCATTAGTCGAAAGCTCGCGCTGTGCCTTGATGGCGCCGGCGTGAATACTCTTCCAAAATTCGTGCGAAGTCCCCTTGGGAATCACGGCGATAGTCAGCTTCTTCGCGTTGGTTTTCGAACGATTGCAGCCAAACGCGGCTACCAGCGTTAGAGCAAGCAATACAAAAAGTGTTTTGGGCATGATGATTTCTCTCTCAATCAACGAGTTTATTCCCTCTCCCTTTGGGAGAGGGTAAAGGTGAGGGTCTGACGGCAACGAACCCCACCTCCTGATTTTTTCGGCGATCGGCCCTAATAAAAAGAGCCTAGGTGAACCGCGTCAAGCTATGACTGGAAACCGTTTAAGCGGTAATAACATACTTGACTCATCAGCTGAACCTTTGTGTCTTTTCGTGATTCCTGGTTCGTGTGATTTCGTGGTTTGGTTCTCGTGATTCATCTGCAAAGCAAACCACGAAAAAACGCAAACACCAGACCAATCCACACGAAGGCCGCAAGGCGATGAGTCAAGTATATTATTGCCCTCCCAAAGGGAGAGGGAGTAAATACTCAATCATCCAAAACGATCACGTAAAGTTCTTTCGGGCCGTGGACACCGACTGTAAGTGTTAGTTCGATGTCCGCTGTGCGCGACGGTCCGGTAATGAACGTTATGGCCCGGCTCATCGCTTCTTTCTGGCGGCGCAATCCCTTTAGCGCGTCGCCAATCGTCAAACAAATATCGTTAGATCGGACAATCGCTATGTGAATGGGCGGCAGCAGCGAGATCAGACGGTGCCGCTCTTTTTCAGATTCAAGAATCAGTGTTCCAGTCTCGGCAATGGCAGCCTGGGCCATCGTGACACCGACATCATAACTGAACAACTCAGACACGGGCGGGCAGATTTGCAAT
>QHXH01000360.1 GCA_003222855.1 Acidobacteriota bacterium | reverse complement strand
TCGTGTCCATAGGTTACGAAGCGGCCAAGAAGAAACTTTTGCAATTGGGGGTAGATCTCTGGGAATACCGAGGGCCCAATACGATTCACGCCAAATCGGCAGTTCTCGATGACCAATTGGCATTGATCGGATCATTTAATATGGACCCTCGCTCCCAACATTTAAATACCGAAACAGCCGTAGCTATTCCAGACGCTGAGACGGCGCGGCAACTTCGCCATGACATTGATGTCCACAGGACGAATTGCGATCATATCACCCTCGACCATCTTACGGGGACCGATCTTTCAAGGCCGTCCTTTCCGGCACGAGCGAAGCGTTCGTTTCTGAAACTAATGTTACCTGTGTTGCACGCCCAGCTGTGAAATCTTCGTATGCTAATCACGACTCTTCGTTGTCGCCGATTTGGATTGTAGGCTTCACTGGTCATCGTCATCTTCGCGACCCCGAGAAGGTAAAAGAGGTAATTGGCACAGTGCTCGATTCAGTCCGTGCCGACCTTCCGGGTCAACTCGTTGGCTATTCCTCAGTTGCGATTGGAGCGGACACCCTCTTTGCCGAAACATGGCTCTCGTCGGGCTTACCATGGATGGCGTTGCTTCCGCGGGCAGAAAATGATTTTAGAAACGATTTCACCGAATCTGACTGGGCAAAAACATCTGCCCTGCTGCGACGGGCCGCTCGAGTGCAGACTCTCTCTGGGATAAAAGAAGCGGAGCGCGACCTTGCTTATTTGGAATGTGGGCTCTTAGTGGTGGACGAAGCCGACCTGGTCATCGCGGTGTGGGATGGTAAACCATCCCGCGGCGTTGGAGGTACCGCCGACATCGTTACCAACGCGCGAACTTTAATCAAACCGCTGATTCTGATCGATCCGGATTCCTTGGCCGTTAAGCGGGAACGTTTTTCGGCGGAGCTCTTTTCGGATCCGGAAATGTCTTATCTCAATCGGATCGGGAATCGCGGCGCAGTTCCGGCCAAAGAGAAAATCGATCCGGAGGAGCGTGTCCAACGTTTTTTCCAAGAGGTCGATGCCAAGGCCGCAAGCATTGCTCCGCGGTTTCGTCTTTGGGTAGCAGCATCCGTGATCATGAATGCTTTGGCGGCAATCCTGGTAGCTGCGACGATTGGGTTCCAAGTTAATTCCTTTATCTTGAATACGCTGATTTTTGTTTTGACGATGGCTGCGGCGATCGCGGTCGTTCTCATTAAGAGGAGACGGGCGCACCAAAAGTGGATTCGTTGTCGAGTTGCTTCCGAGATCTGCCGATCGGCCCTGTCTACCTGGGATCTGCCTGATGCGAATGAACCAGCTTGGTTTAATCAGCTTGCCGGATTTCTCCGCTTGGCCAAGACAATCCGACTTTTGAAGCTGACCGATACGACAAGACAAATCACAAACATGACAGAGTGGCGACAAAAATACCTAACGACCAGGGTTGATGAACAGATTCGTTATTTTCGCCGACGCCGGCAGGAATTTAGCTTTGCTTTATCAATTTTAACTATTGGCTTTTGGACTCTCTCTGCCCTGGCAATTGGCCGCGCCGTTCTGACCGGTTCTGCTTTCGGAATCGGACCAATATTTCCCGTCGCACCGTCTGATTTTTTCGCTTGGCATGCTGTGCAATCCTTCCTGCCGATCGCGCTACCTCTGGCGGCTGGTTGCGCGCTGTCTCTGATTTCGATCTTCGACATCAATAGTCAGCTGGCGCGTTCTCGGGCGATGGAATCGTTATTAATCAAGGCCAAAGAGCAGATTGAAAAATCTGAGACCTTGCCAAGCTTGCGTCGTGCCGTGGAAAATACCGAGAACGCGTTCGCCAGCGAAGTGTTTGAATGGTTTACTCTGTTTCGGTATCCCAGATTTAATTAAAGAAGTGCCATGAAGCGACTCCTTGCACTCGATGGTGGAGGTATCAGAGGCGTCTTCGCACTCGAAATTCTGGCAAAAATCGAGGCGCGCCTAAGGGAAAAGACCGGAAATCCGAAATTGCTGCTGGCCGAGCATTTTCACTATCTTGCCGGAACGAGCACCGGCGCCATTATTGCAACCTGCTTGTCATGGGGGATGAGCGTTGCAGAAGTGCAACGTCTTTACTTGGAAAGGGCGATCGAAATGTTTCGGGCAGCGCCGGTCTATCGGCGCTTTTGGAATAAATTCGAAGCTGAGGGCATTACCAACATGTTCAAGATGCTTTTTTCGGAAGATGGCGAAGGCAAAACGCCCGCGCTTCTGGGGACGAAAAAACTTCGCACGTTACTAACTCTCGTGATGCGGAATCATTCCACCGGTTCGCCTTGGCCTGTCTCCAATAATCCGGCGGCCAAGTTTAACGATCTGAACTTGCCAGAATGTAATTTGAAGCTGCCGGTGTGGCAGCTGGTTCGAGCAAGTACCGCCGCACCGGTTTATTTCCCGCCGGAGACAATCGAGATCGGAGGTAGAAGGCATGTCTTTGTCGATGGTGGGATCACGCCTTATAACAATCCCGCCCTTCTACTGTTTCAAATGGCAACTCTTCCGGCTTACAAACTGGAATGGGAATCGGGTGTCGATAAGATGATTCTAGTCTCAATTGGAACAGGGCGGATCCCAAGCGGGATCGGTTCGCGCCGGGGTGAGCAGATGAATATGCTTTATCACGCCCAGACAATCCCAATCGCGCTGATGGACTCTATCAGTCTGCAACAGGATGTGATTTGCCGGCTGATTGGATTTTGCAAAGAAGGCGAACAGATTGACTCAGAAATTGGCAACTTACGTGACATCTCCCCGACAGAAATTGCAGAGCGAAAATTTACCTATCTACGATACGACCATTTGTACAAACCGGAAGAAATTGAATCCGCGAGTCACTACGGCAAGGGAGGCCTCTCCCTCGATAATCTTTCATTGATCCCTTTTCTCCAAAGCGTGGGCGCCAGCTATGCCGACGCTCACGTGCGAGCCGAGGATCTGATTTAGGGTCGCTCGTCGGTTTATCGCTCTCAGGATCTCTGGCCAATAACTGGTCACGAATTACAAACTCTGCCCTGATCCTCGCAGTTACTGGTTGCCTTCCAAATCGGCAATGACCTCAACGGTCACGTCCGGAATCGTTCGGCTCACCACGGCAATCGGCACACCATTTAAGCTTTGACCGGAAACGTCAAAAACAGCGTCCAACTCATGATTGCGTCCAACCGCGGCGACTTCAGCTACCATTCTGTCAACGATCGGTCGACGCTTGTCGGCGGCCTGCGATTGGAGCTCCTTTTCCTTCGCAGCTTGTGCGGCCGCATCCGGATGATCTCCCAGCTCCGCTCTTGCTTTATCTTTCGCCGCTTTGATTTCCGCTCCGGCCTGCTTTGTCTCCGGTAAAGCTTTAAAAGCCCGATCCATATCGATCATCCCGAAACGCAAGCGATCGGAGGAGACGAATTTGGATCTCGCTGTCGATTCAACTGCGCCAACGCCGTAGTTAAGGCCCGATATGACCTCATTAGTCAGATTTGGAAGTGCTTGCATATACACTACCCAGGGCACGCCGTTTAGGCTGTTACCGCTGAGGTCGAGAACCATGCATTCCTGGCCTTTTACATATTGCTGACTAATGAAATCCTCGATCTCTTTCACGATGCTTGCACGCGACGCAATTGCTTGATCTTGCAGTTCCTTCTCGCGTGCTTTTCGAAATTCGTTGATTTCATGCTCCATGGCTTTCAATTCGGACACGCCCTGGTCTCTGGAACTGCCCGCCTGCATTGCGTTAACGGAATTGAGTTTGTCCTTATAAGCGGCGGCGCGCTCATCATATTCCTTCTTTGCGGCGCTTTTCGCCTCGTTGATCTTGGTCTCTGCCTCTTTGGTTTTCCGATATTCTTTGAAGATCCGATTCATATCGACAAAAGCGAAGGACAGGTTACGACCTTGTTCGCCCGCGCGCCCACCTGCGGGTAAAATTGCCGGGGCCGGAGTGGTTGTGACACTTGCATTGGTCGGGGTAGCGGCGTGTCGAAGTCGCGGAAGCAAGGCAAAGACAAAGACGGCGGCACTAATAACAAGAAGCGCGATTGCTGCTGCCGCAATCCACCGCGTCCTTTTCGAAGACAATACTTTCGTTCCCTCTGGCGGGACTGATGGAATCGGAGCAAGAACTGCCTGGGATGGTGTCGTTTGAGTTGGTTGCACAGGCGCCATCGGCTCTGGCGGAGCCATATCGAGCAACGCTTTGACTGAGATTTTCAGCCGGTCGAGATGACTTTCCAGAGGCGGCGTCAGTGCATCGAGCCAGTGGGGAGTGCTGAGATAGTACTCCAGATCATCGTTAGGAATTACGTCCTGGATGCGAAACTGAACGATGTGCAAATGCGAATTTGCGGCTAACTGGACGCTGAAAAAATCAGCACCATCACTTGGCTGTGCTGGATCGCACGCGTAATCTCACCGGCAAACGAGCGTCCAGGCTGCACATCCCGGGGAGCGATCCAACAGCGGATCGAGGCGCGCTCGAGTGCCGCGCAAACAGCGTCAGCTACCGGTTTGTCTTGAGAAGAGTGGGAGATGAAAACATTGTCCGCCATATAATCCAACGCCTGGGCGTTTATAGCTTCTCTTGATGCAACAGGCAATCGCCAACGCGCTGCTCGGCTACAGTAAGACAGAGCCAAGACGACGACGCTGGTGGCGCAAACGGCGATTGGGATCTTACGGCCTCGTGTCGGCCCTTGGCTCTGGGTTACTCAGACCTGATCAACTTCCTTTTCTTGGCCTTCAACTCTCAAACAAAATTCTTGCTTTGATAACCTTTCATTGATCCCTTTTCTCCAAAGTGTGGGCGCCAGCTGTGCCGCGCGCCATGTGCGTGCAAACGATTTGATCTAGCGCTGCACGCGGAAGATGGAGGTAGGCGACGGGATCATGGCTGGTCTCTCTCACCCACCGTTTTTCTTGTTTGCTAGCTCAGACCCTTCAAACGGAATCATGGTCTCGCGCACATCTAAGAGCGGCCCCAGTTCAAATATTTTGGTGTAGCCGTAAGCGCGTAACGAGGTGTAGGTC
>QHXH01000359.1:734-5044 GCA_003222855.1 Acidobacteriota bacterium | reverse complement strand
ACGTCGAGCAACAGATCGAGCAAGGCGTGACTGTCTTTGCCACCGGACAGGCAGACCATCACTCGATCGCCGTCCTCGATCATGCGAAAGCGTTCGATCGCTTCACCCATGCGGCGAAGCAGCTTCGTCCTGGTTTTGCTCTCGACGAACATTTGTCATCAGAATGCCACGCGAGGCGCAGCAGTGACAAGAATGCCCGGCGAACAGGTGGTGTCTTAACTTGAGGATGAGGTCAGTACCGGGAGCGGTAACGACCGGGTAACATCCTGGCAAACTCGATTCTTGCTATCAGTTGCAACCCGGTCGCTACCGCTCCCGGTACTGACTCCATCACGGAGAGTTTGCTGCGACTGATTCACCACTGAGACACGGGAAAGAACAAACCCAGGACATTGCAAGCGACGCTTGACGCGCTCACTGGCAGCGGAAATAATGCGAGCGGTCAAACTGATCGGGGACTCGCTACGGTCCTTGCGTTTCTAATTTTCCCGGCGCGGTCGAATTAAAAATGAAAAAGAAAAGACTTCACCTCGCGCTGATTGCGATTAGCGTGGTTCTGTTTGCGCTGCCACTTATTACGGTCCACGGCGCCGGCGGCCGCATTGAAGGCAAAATCACCGATCCGAAGGGCGCCATTGTGGTCGGCGCGGCGGTTACCGTTACTGACCCAAATACCAACCAGACATTCACCGCGGTCACCGACCAGCAAGGGCGATTTAAGATCGAAGGAGTGCCGGCCGGAAGCTACACGGTCACGGTTTCGTCTCAGGGATTCAGCGAGTCACAGCGAGCAGACGTCAAAGTCGAAGACGGCGCGGTTGCCACAGCCGACTTCACCCTGGAGATTGCACCGGTCGAAGCTGCGGTCACGGTCACTCCAGGCGAGAAGCCGAACTCTGATCCTGCTTACCAGAAACTGCGCGAAGCGGGAAAGGCAGCGGACGATTTCGCCGGGCCCTATGCAACGGTCAATAACCTGGTGCTGAAGCGCGATGCGGCCACCTTCACCTTGACGAGCGGCGAGATTTACTTTGCACCGGCCGTAGAAGATCGAAACGTCGGCGCGGTATTTATCGGCGAGGGCGAACTGACGCTGACGCCGCCGACTGACATTGAAAAGCACAATCTCTCGCTCTTCATAAATGAAACTGCCATTAAAGAGAGCTTTGATCGCCTGGTCTTACGTTTCAGCGACAAGACTTTCGAAGAGATAAAATCTTCCGCGCAGGCAAAGATGGGCACGAACGGCCCGCAGGCTGGACGCGCTCGCGATGCGTATCGCGACAACCAAACGCTGTTGCGAAAGACACTGCGAAGAAATGTTGAGCTGCGCACGCTCGTCGATCTTTATAACCCAAACCGTCCCGGCTTCTTCACTGCGTTCATCAACGGAAAGCGTTTCAACAAATTGATTTTCCAATATGACTCGCTCGGTATTCCGCAGGTCTCTCCCGAAGAAGTCCTGCTGTCCAGTTATGGCGACAGCGATCGTGGATTGTGGACAGCCTTTCACCGCGCCCCGGAATACGCGAGCGGCACGGCTTCATCGGACGAAGACCATCGGCTCTATGACATCACTCATCACGAGATCGATGCCGCCATTCGCGGAACAAAGCTCGTCGCGAACGATACGGTTACCTTACGCGTGCTTGATAACGGCGCGCGGGTGCTGCCGTTTCGGCTGTTCAGTCCACTGCGAGTTTCGCGCGTACGCGATGAGGCCGGCAACGATCTCTCGTTCGTGCAACAGAACAAGGATGAAGACGCTGACTTTGGGATCATTTTTCCCAAACCTCTCGAAGCGGGAAAGACCTACAAGCTGAGTTTTGAGTATGCCGGCGGCGATGCCCTGATCAATGTGGGCGGCGGCAACTATTTTGTAAATCCCGGTGCGCGTCTGACCTGGTATCCGAACAACGAAGGCACGGCCTTCGGCGACCGGGCGCGATTCGATGTGACCTTTCGCTATCCAAAAGGGAAGACGCTGATTGGCACCGGGGCGGCAGTGGCAGAGAGCGAAGATGGTGACCTGGTCGCGTCAAAGTGGTCCAGCGGCGACACTCAACTGGCCGTCGCCGGATTTAATTATGGGATTTTTAAGAAGAAGCAGGTCGTCGATACCGATACGGGATATACGATCGAATACTACGCTAATGAAGAAATCGCCAACTCCATGCGCGGCGCCGCCGAAGTTGGATCGATGAGCACGCTCGGCATGTCCGGCCGAATACTAGCCGATGCGCAAAATTCGACGCGCATCTACAACATATATTTCGGCAAGCTGCCTTTCAATCGTCTGGCGCTTACGCAACAACCGGCAGGAAATTTTGGCCAGGCGTGGCCGACACTTGTCTACATGCCGTTCACGGCGTTTATGGATCCCACGCAGCGCTATATCGCGTCTGGCGGTAATATTCGTGCAGCAACGGACAATTTCTTCCGCTATGTCGCGCCGCATGAGATCGCACATCAGTGGTGGGGGCACATGGTGGGTTGGAAGTCCTATCACGATCAATGGATGAGCGAAGGCTTCGCAGAGTTTTCGGCATCGCTTTTTGTTCAATTGGCGTTGAAAGACGAGCACAAGTTCCTCGATTTTTGGAATGAGCAACGCGATCGGATTACGCAATCCAGACCAGCCACCCATGACCTGAAGCCTTACACGGTGGGCCCGGTCACCCAGGGAATTCGTCTAAGCAGCGGCAAGACCTATGCGGCGTATCAGTTCCTGGTATATCCGAAGGGCGCATACATTCTGCACATGCTGCGGCAAATGATGTTCGATCGCGCCGACGGCGGCGACAAACGATTCATGGCCATGATGCAGGATTTTATCAAGTCGCATTACAACCAGGACGTCTCGACCGAAGATCTGAAACTGACGGTTGAAAAATTCATGACCAAGCGGATGGACCTCGATGGGAATGGGAAGATGAATTGGTTTTTCAACGAGTATGTTTACGGTACCGAGATGCCGAGTTATCGATTTGAGTATCAATTGACCAACGGCGGGGCGACATTGAACGGACGGATAACCCAGTCAGGGGTCTCTGACAACTTTAAAATGCTGGTGCCCGTGTATGTCGATTACGGCAAAGGAATGGTCATGCTGGGACAAGCGCGAATGATCGGCAATACGTCAGTGGAATTGAAGGACCTCAAACTCAGTGGACCCGCAAAGCGCGCGGCGATCTGCGCGCTGGATGACGTGTTGGCGCTGAATATTCAGAACGCGAAGTGAGGCTTGGCCCGGGCGTCCTGCGCAATGCTCACGGCCAGGACGCCCACCTGTAACTGCGTCATCCTCACCGAAATCTCAATATTCTTTGTCGAAATTCTTGAATATGCTCGCTTGCTGTGCTAAGGTGCGTCCCACTTTCAAGGCGGATTTCTCGATGGCTCGCTCGGCTTATGGGTTTGCGAGCCTTCCCACGATAACCGAAATAACAGAAACCTTAGCGTTTCCGGGGAGAGACTAGATGGGTGCTGTCAACGCCGCTCTGCAAAAAGAGCCAAGTACGGACGAGGCTCCGCACGATAACGTGGCTCGTCTAGCCGCCGCTGTTCCGCGACGCGTGACTCAGTCGCCGCTCGCATCGCCATCCGCAATCCGGCCGGTCGCGGTTCCGATCACTCAGCCACGGAGAGAACCCAGCTTTCAACCGAGAGTCCCCGTAATCACCGGCGAAGCAACTTATCGAGGAACATTTGCAGTTGACGGAATCATTTCCGGCCAATTGGGAGCGGCGGGCAGCGCGCTCACCATCAAGCAACGCCCAAAGGGCGGACCAACTGACCCGCAGCCGGAACTCAACGGCGAACTCAGTTTCAAAGACATGCTGCGGATCAATGGGCACGTCGCCGGCAAAGTCTTCTCGTATAAAGGCACGCTGATAGTCGATGGGTCCGCGAAGGTCGAGGCCGAAATCAACGTAGCCGTCTGCGTCATCAGCGGCATTGTGATCGGTGATGTCATCGGCCATGAGCGGGTTGAAGTCGGTTCAGGCGCCGTCGTAAAAGGCAACATCTCGACGCCCGCGCTCTCGATCAAGCCGGGGGCGGTCTTCCAGGGTGATTGTCGCATGCTGAAAGATCGAAACGGCGAGAAGTAAACACGTGAATTTTCTTAGATAGGATGTAACCGGCTTGCTTTCTTCCACGGCGAAGTTCCGCAGGGTCTCCTGGTAGTGGTCCAGTTTGATTTTCGGAGTGTCTCATTCACACCGTGGCTTCAGCCCGGTGGTATGCGGTCGTTTTTAGATACGAAGAACCGTTTCAACGGTTTTCTTTCCTACGTTGGCTGGAAGCCG
>QHXH01000359.1:0-506 GCA_003222855.1 Acidobacteriota bacterium | reverse complement strand
CAGGTGAGTCAGATATGTAGTTACCGTTGAAACGGTTTTCCTTCGTAGGCTGGGCGAAAGCCGTTGAAACGGCTGCTCGGATGTCACAAGGTCTACCGATCACCGGGCTAAAGCCGCGGCGTGAATGAAAGACCAAACTGCACCAGTTCCCCAAACTCCTCGCCTTCTCTAAATGGTTTCGAGTTTTATGATAGAGTTGCCGCGTTCTTCTATCCTTTCCAACTAATTTTCAGACGATGATCGATCTGCGCAGCGACACGGTTACCAAGCCAACGCCGGCAATGCGGCGCGCGATGGCCGACGCCGAAGTTGGCGACGACGTTTACGGTGAAGACCCAACTGTCAACCGCTTGCAGGAACGGGCCGCGGAAATCTTTGAAAAAGAAGCGGCGCTGTTTGTCCCCACCGGCTCGATGGGAAATCAAACCGCGGTGAAGCTGCATACGAAGCCCGGTCAGGAAGTTGTGATCGAAGAACGCGGCCACATCTACAACTTCGAGATGGCC
>QHXH01000358.1 GCA_003222855.1 Acidobacteriota bacterium | reverse complement strand
GATTTTACTACAGGGAAGGGAAGCCCGTCATTCGGCGGAAGGCGGTGGTTGTGTATTAATCTGGCTTTGCGGGTCTTTGCGCCTTCGCGTCTTTGCGTGAAATATTTTTCCGCGCAGCAGTTTTCACGCAAAGGCGCCCCAATCTGCTAATGCCGCCGTAGTCATGTGGGCCAAGTACATGTAGAATGGCCACAAGCCGGAATGAGGAACCTACGCACAGCCAATTCCGATGCTCTCGCCGTCACCGCGGCTGAGAAGATCGAGCTGTTACAGGCCGCAATCGAGCGAGTGATTCGCGGAAAACCCGATGCGGTGCGACTGGCAATCGTGACTTTGCTGGCCGGCGGGCACCTGCTTATCGAAGATGTGCCAGGGGTCGGGAAAACCACCCTCGCTCACGCGCTGTCGCGCGCGCTTGACTGCTCATTTCAGCGGATTCAATTCACTTCCGATTTATTGCCGTCTGATGTGATTGGCTTGTCCGTTTACAACCAGGTCGATGCGCTTTTCGAATGGAAGCCCGGGCCCATCTTTGCCAACATTATTCTCGCCGATGAGATCAATCGCACCACCCCCAAGACACAGTCGGCTTTGCTGGAAGCGATGGCCGAAGCGCACGTGACGGTCGAAGGTGTCACGCACGCGCTGCCAAATCCATTCATGGTCCTGGCGACGCAGAACCCAATAGAACATCACGGCACGTATCCCTTGCCGGAATCACAGCTCGATCGTTTTATGTTGCGCCTGCGTATTGGCTATCCGGGAGCGATGGATGAAAAGCAAATTCTGCGCGACCGCGAGCATGCTGAGCCGCTCGACAACATGGAAGCGGTGATGAACGCGGCCGATGTGATGGAGTTGCATCAAGCAGTCACTGAAGTTTCAGTCGACGATGCGATCGTTGATTATCTGATGCGCATCGTCGCGGCCACCCGATCCTCTGAGATGCTCGATCTGGGCGTCAGTCCGCGCGGTACGCTGTCTCTGTTCCGCGCCGCTCAGGCCCTCGCCCTTACCGAACAACGATCGTATTGCCTGCCCGACGACATTAAGCGGCTGGTGGTGCCGGTTTTTGCTCATCGCGTTGCCGTTAGCACTCGCTACTCCTCCGCCATGCGTCGCAGCGAAGAAGCTGAAGCCGTGCTGCACGAGATCATGAAGACCATCAGCGTGCCCCTGTAACAACAAGGATGAGGGATGGGGGGTGAAGGATGAAACGTGATCGTGAGGGCTCTTCATCCTTTATCCTTCCGCCTTCATCCCTAAAGTCCTGGTGGCGCCTCATACTGGGCACGTTACTCGTTCTGGCCGGCCTCGCCACGGCAATCATAACTTTGATGGCCCGGAGCCTTGGCGTGCCCGAACTCACGACCGCCGGAGCGATCGCTTCACTCGTTCTCGTATTGCTGATCATGGTGCTGGTCGTGCCGCCGCTGACGCGTTCGGCGTTCGCGGAAATGGCCGCCACAGGATTTCCGATCGAAGTGACGACGGGCGGCGTCATTTTCGTTGTCATCGTGGTCATTGTCGGTTTCGCCGCGTGGAACACGGGAAACAATTTATTGTTCATGGTCTTGTCGATCATGTTATCGACAATATTCGTTTCCTGGATGTCGGCGCGGGTATCGCTCCGCGATCTCAACGTTTCCGCCCGGTTCCCGGATCACATCTTTGCGGGAGAGCAGGCTGAGGTCCTCGTCACGCTGCGGAATTCGAAGCGTTTGCTCCCGTCTTTTTCGATTCTGGTTGAAATGCGCGGCAGTTTCGATCGCCCTGGTATGCTGCTCACAAAGAAAATTGCGTCACCGTTAAAGAAAACCGCGCTTGGTTACTTCACGTACGTGCCGCACCGGGCCGCCGCCGAACAATCGATCGAGCAGGTATTCCCAAAGCGCGGGCATGTGCTGGTTAAGGGCTTCGAAACTTCGACGCGTTTTCCGTTTGGATTTTTTCGACATCGCCGCCGTTTGAGCGCGCGTGATGTAGACATCGTCGTATATCCAAAACCCGAACCGATTACCGATCAGTTGAACCTCTTGCCGTTGCAGTCGGGTCAAACAACATCTCTCCGGCGAGGCGCGGGACAGGATCTATTGTTGTTGCGAGATTACCAGGCGCGCGACGATCTCCGTCACATCGATTGGAAAGCAACGGCGCGGGTGCGACGACTCACCGTGCGCGAATTCGCCGCCGAAGACGAGCGTCGCATTACGATCGTACTGGATCCGACGCTGACCGACGACATTGATGAAGAGAACTTTCGGATCAGATTCGAAAACGGGGTTACCCAGGCAGCTTCGCTGTTGAAACATTTTATCGAGGAGCGCGCGGAAGTGCGTTTGATACTTGGCGCGGACGTCGGCAGATTTGGTTCCGGTCTCGAACATCTCTACGCATGTCTCCGGCGTTTGGCCCTCGTGAGCCCGGTCCGCGTTGGGGAAAAACAAAATCTCCAGGTGACCATCGATCGCGCCGCCGTTTCCGAACTTCGGTCTGAGGCCAACTATCTGATTCTCTTAACCACCGCCGCGCGCGGATCCATTGCGGCCCATATTTGGCGGCGGGCCTTCGTCATTCATTTGTAGTCCTGCCCGCAACTAGAGGACGAAATATTCACTTTTCGGTATTAGGTCATTTTGTAGCTCTTTCGTCTCGATGCCAGCGCACGGTCCACGAAATCACACCAAGCGCCCATAAAACATCAGTCTTCTTCGCGCGGTTTCGTGTGACTTCGTGGATCGTGCTTTCATCTTCACTTAACGTGCTCCGATTCAAGCTGAGCCACGAACCACTCTCAAAATGGTGACATTAAAAACCACGGTTCCTGAATCTGCGTCCGGCAAAGCCTTCAATTTCCTCGCGATCTGTTTCTTGCTTTCGGGCGCCACCGGTCTGATTTACGAAGTGGTGTGGGCGCGCATGCTCGGGCTGGTCTTTGGTGCGACCACCATCGCGATCAGCGCCGTGTTGGCGGCATTCATGGGCGGGTTGGCGCTGGGCAGTGCGCTGGCGGCAAAACTTGCAGCGCGAATCCCGAGGCCGCTGCGTACCTACGCCCTCATCGAAATGTTTATCGGCTTGTATGCGCTGATCGTGTCCGCGCTATTTCGCGCGGCTGACAGCGCCTACGCCGCAATTTGGCAGAGCTTCCATCCGGGATTTTACGGTTTTGCGTTCTTAAGATTCGTGCTCGCGACGATCGTATTGATTGTTCCGACCGCGTTGATGGGCGCGACGCTGCCGGCAATCGTGCTGGCAGTAAGACAATTTGGAAATTCTAAAGCATCAGCGGTTGCCAGGCTTTACAGCTTTAATTTGACAGGAGCGATCGCGGGCACAATTGCCGCCGGCTTTCTGTTGTTGCCGTACCTGGGAGTTCGGGCCACTACGCAGGTTGCAGCGCTGGCAAACCTGTTGATTGGAGTCGCCGTGCTTATTTTTGATTCGCGCCGGACGCGGCCGCCGACTCGAGTCGAGCCAGAGAACACACGC
>QHXH01000357.1 GCA_003222855.1 Acidobacteriota bacterium | reverse complement strand
AATGATTGCAAATAGCAGATTGTCTCTTGTCATTCGTTAGTTAGCGGGCTTGAGCAACGTCCGAATCTGCTCGCGCAGTTCAGGGTTTTCAGTGTGGCCATGCTGCGTGATCGCGTGATTGACGGCAGCCTCTAGTACCTCTTCTTCCTTACCTTCGAGTCGCAGGGTGCAATCACATTCACTCGGGTAATCGCGACAATCAATTGCTTTTCGTTCTGACATGATTTGCCTCCTCTAGTGGCACAGACTTCAGTCTGTGTATATTTTTTGCGGAAACACAGACTAAAGTCTGTGCCACAAAGTCTATCGCGATCCCTTACCGGCGGCCAACTCCTTCGCCTTAGTGATCTGCCCGGTTATCGTTTGCAGTTCATCAGAGCCCGCGGGTAAGAGCGTCAGCAATTTCTGCCAGTACTCGATCGCCTTCTTGTAATCGTTCGCCTGGAACGCAGCGCCGCCCGCGAGGTCTAATGCCTTCTGATTTTTCGGATCGATTTTCAGCGCGCGATTGATAGCGTCGGTTGGTTTGCCGGCGAGATTCTGACCATTCGCTAACGCCAGCGCCTCGGCATAATCAGCCCAGCCGTCCGCGTTATTCGCATTCAATGCAGTCACGCGGTCATACGCTGAGGCTGCCTCAGAAAAACGCTCCAGCATCATGTAGCTGCGCGCGAGCATGGTCCAACCCTGGGCGTCGTTGGGATTTTGCTTGAGGCGTTCAGCCAGCTTCCCAACGTTCGCGGCGATCTGCTGCTGCGACATCATGCCCGGCTGATCAGGAGCGACCGCGGGAATCGCCTGAGCGTTTGCCGATGAATTAACGCTTTTGGGATTTCCAACTATCAAATAGAGAGCGATGGCCCCGATGGGAATGAACGCGGCGACGCCGTAGGCAAACGCATTCGTCCCTTTCTTGTTCGACGACACGGCGGCCGATTTTGCGCTGACATCTTCCAACAATCGTCTTTCCAGCTCAGATATCTCCGCTTTGTATTGTTCTTCGCCGATCAATCCGTTCTTCAGATCGGCCTCGAGTTCGCGGTTCTGATCTTTGTAAACAAGAACGTTGGCTTCGCGCCGCTCGACATCCTCATCAGCACTCGGTTTGTTAAGGAGCGCCGGCAGAATGAACCAGCACGCGAGCAGCATTAAAAGGGCCGCAATTATCCAAAAAGTTAACATCGGTTTTTGTAGCGCAAGTTGTTAACTTGCGATTGAGTCCGTCCAATACAACGCAACTTAACAAGTTGCGCTACACACTTCGCAAAATCTCTTCAGCCTGCTTTCGCTCGTCCGCGGTCAGCGGTTCTTCGTGAATCAGCTCTCGGCGCCGCTTTACGAAACGCTATAACACAACGGTTCCGCCGATCAGAAAGGCGAATGGTCCAAACCACAGCAGGTAAGTCGTCGCTTTCACCGGCGGCTTATACAAAACAAAATCTCCGTACCGGTCAGTTAGATACGCGATGATCTCTTTGTCGCTTTTGCCCGCCTTCATCTGTTCGCGAATCTGTTTGCGCAAGTCCTCAGCAAGGTCCGCGCGTGAATCAGCCAGCGTTTCGTTCTGACAAACCAGACAGCGCAACTGCTCGGTCAGGTTTTTCATGCGCTGCTCGATTTGCGGATCCTCGTTGGGCTGCGCGTCTTTCGCGATAATGACAACCGCGAAACAAATCGAGAGACAGATGAGAGCGATAATCTGTTTCATTGCGCTAACTGTTTTGCGAGCGGCAGAATCTTGTTGTTCCAAACCTCATCGGTGATTGGACCGATTTGTTTGAAGCGGATGACACCCTGCTTGTCGATGAGATAACTCTCCGGCGCGCCGTAGACGCCATAATCGATGGAGGTTCGACCCTCTGGATCGGATAACGTCATTGTGTATGGATCACCTTCTTCCGCGAGCATTTGCATCGCCGCCGTTCGATCGTCTTTGTAGTCGACGCCATAGATTGGAACCGCATTCGTTTTTGAATACTTCACCAGTATGGGATGCTCTTCGCGGCAAGCGACACACCAGGTGCCCCAGAAATTCAGCAACCAGACTTTGCCGCGCATCTCTTTCGCAGAGATGGTTTTGGCCGGCTCGTTCAATTGCTGAAGTTGAAAATCAGGCGCCGACTTGTTGATGAGCGGAGAAGGAACTTCATGCGGATCGCGATGCAGTCCAATCATGAGAAACGCGACCAGCCCAATGAATAGCACCAGCGGAATTAGTAAATACTTATTCATTGCTATTCAACGGCAGAAGACGCTGCGGTGGTTGCGACCTTTACGATTTTCGCTTTTTCGGCGGGTTGTCTCGCTTGTTTCCTGGCGAGGGCATAACGGCGATCCGAAACCGCGAACCCGCCGCCGAGGGCCATCAATAACGCGCCGCCCCAAATCCAGTTTACCAGCGGCTTGTGATAGACGCGCACCGTCCACGCGCCGCCTTCGACTTCGTCGCCCAGCGATAAGTAGAGATCGCGCCAGATGCTGCGATCGATTGCCGTCTCTGTGGTAACGTTTTGCGAAGCAGTAAAGGCGCGCTTTTCAGGCTGCATGAGCGCGAATGGTGGGCCATCCTTTGAGACTTCAATATCAGCGCGCATGGCTTGATAGTTCGGACCGGGAACTTGTTTGAGACCCTTCAACTGGAATTGATATCCGCCCACGCTGACCGTGTCGCCGATATTCATCTTCACGTCGCGCTCGCTCTGATAGCTTGTAACTACCGTGACACCCGCAATGAACACGGCGACGCCGAGGTGGGCCAGCTGCATTCCATAATAACTCCGCGATGGCGCCGCTAAACGCGCGAAGAAATTCGTCGCTCCGGATTGACTTTTAATTCGGCTCCAGAGATTTTGCAGAACCGTCGCGACGATCCAGACCGACAATAGCAAACCGAGACTCGCGCGCCATTTCCATCCACCGATGATGAAAGGCAGTAGAACAGCCATGACCAGGCTGAGCGCGAACGCCCAACGCAGCCGCACCGCGAGCGCGGGCAGCTTCGCTTGTTTCCAACGCGCGATTGGGCCAACGCCGATTAGAAAAGCCGCCGGCGCCATCAGCGGAACGAACACGGTGTTGAAGTAAGGTGGTCCAACTGAAAGTTTGCCAAGATTAAGCGCGTCGACAAATAGTGGATAAAGCGTGCCGAGCAAAACCGATCCGGCGGCAACAATGAGCAGAACATTGTTAGTCAGCAGCAGCGATTCGCGTGAAAGCACTTCAAACTTCGAGCCAAGTCCGACCTGCTTAGCGCGCCACGCGTATAACGCCAGCGAGCCGCCAATAACCACCGTGAGAAAACCGAGTATGAAAGTTCCGCGTTTCGGATCATTCGCAAACGCGTGCACTGAAGTAAGCACGCCGGACCGAACCAGAAATGTCCCGAGCAAACTCAATGAGAAGGCAGCAATCGCCAAAAGCACGGTCCAACTCTTAAATCCGCCACGCTTCTCGGTTACTGCGAGTGAATGAATCAACGCGGTGCCGACCAGCCATGGCATGAACGAAGCATTCTCGACCGGATCCCAAAACCACCAGCCGCCCCAACCAAGCTCGTAATAGGCCCAGAAACTTCCCAAAGCGATTCCGCAAGTGAGAAACATCCACGCGACGGTGGTCCATGGCCGAGACCAGCGCGCCCAGGTGGCGTCGAGTCGCCCGCTGATCAAAGCAGAAATCGCGAATGCAAACGCGACGCAGAAGCCTACATAACCCATGTAAAGCATCGGCGGATGCGCAACCATCGCCGGATCCTGCAACAGTGGATTGAGATCACGGCCGTCGGGCGGGATCGGGAACAAACGCTCAAATGG
>QHXH01000356.1:3756-5329 GCA_003222855.1 Acidobacteriota bacterium | reverse complement strand
TCCTTCACTGGCGCAGAGCCCTCGTCGTCCTGTGAAGCGTCGTTTTCGGATTTCAATTCCCGGCCCGCCTTAAGCCAATGTCGCACCATGCCGATCTGCGAGAGCGTGAAGGAAAGAAAGACTCCTACGGCATAGAGCGGTATCAACCTGCTGGTGTCACCGCCGAATGCGACCACCAGCACGCCCGCAAAAACCGCAAGAATGATGATCCCATTTGAAAACACCAGCTTATCGCCGCGGGTCGCGAACTGTCTGGGTACAAAACGATCGCGCGCCAGGAGGCTGGCCAGGCGCGGAAAGTCAGCGAATGAAGTGTTCGCCGCGAGGACCAAAATCAAAGCCGTGGTTCCCTGGATGACGTAATAAAACCAGGCCATTGGCCCGGTGAAGATGATGCGCGCAAATTGCGAAATTACGGTCTCGTTCTCATGCGGGTGCACCTGATACAAATAGGCCATCACGCTGGTCCCGATAAACATCGTCGTCAGTAGCGCCGCCATCCAGGTCAGCGTCGTTGCCGCGTTGCGTCTCGATTCCGGTTAGCGCCACACATCCATTTGAGAAAGCCCCCAGGAGCAGAAACAAACTTAACGGCTGCAGGCTATAGCCTTCCGCGAGCTTCAGATTCTCTGGTGTGACATGCGCAACCGCTCCCGGGTGAAGAAAGTAATGGAGTATTCCGTAACCGATCATGAACAGAAAGCTGATCACGAATGAATATGTTGGACCGGCGAAGAGCGCGCCTGATTCGCGCACGCCGCGCAAATTGGCGAGAGCAATTAGCGCAATCAGCGCGAGACAAAGAAACACTTTATGGTGATCGAGCCAGGCCCAGCTTGTTCCCTGAGCCGCCGAGGTGATGGCAGCGACGCCTGCGGAAATCGAAACCGAGACGGTAAGTACGTAGTCAACCAGGAGGGCAGCCGCCGCGACCAGCCCCGGCGTCGTCCCTAAATTTTCTTTCGCGACAATGTAGGCGCCTCCGCCCGAAGGGTACGCGAAGATTGTCTGCCGATAGCTTATGGCGACGATGACGAGCACAATCGCGATCGCAAAAGTGATCGGCACAATGTAGTTAAAGCCATTCGCCTGGCCAAATGCGTAAGCGACCGCAAGCACGAGCAGAATTTCTTCCGACGCATAAGCGGTTGATGAGAGTGCGTCTGAAGCGAAGACGGCCAACCCCGTCTTTTTTGTCAGCCGCTCATGGATGGCCTGGGCCGTCTTCTTTGCTTTGCCTACGAGTAAACGCTTAAGCGTGTAAGCCAACTATTCTTCCTCCAAAAAAGCGTGGGTGGCGGGTCAGTCTGAAAGTGGCACGGGCGTCCCGCCCGTGAATCACGCGCAAGATGCGCGTGCCACCAGGAAACCGTTGTGTATGCAAAAGACCTTCACGATCTCTCCCAACGCAAAGCGGACAACAACCCTTCTCGATCCAACTCTTCAATGCGAATTCTGTCGTTAGTTGGGAAGTCGTCTTTTTCCCAGACATGATTCGCGAGATGCCGCTCAGCGCAGAATATCCAGAAAGCATTGCCAGGCTGAATCCGTCCCCGGGTTCGAATCTGGGCTT
>QHXH01000356.1:0-3751 GCA_003222855.1 Acidobacteriota bacterium | reverse complement strand
GAACAATGAAAACGTAGACTCCATCAGCCGGCGGGGGCATTCGTTCAGCTTCCCACTGGCGCACGATCGAGAAACCATTTTCAGTCAGGAATTCGATCGGCGACGCTTTTGCCGGCGACTGGTCAGCCTGGAGATTTTCACATCGAGCGCACACGATTTAGCGGCGAACTCAGGTTCGCCAGCCAGAGCATAGAAGGGAAGTCGTAAGGATGAAGTAAACGGTTCATAAAGAGTTCGTAAAGATGAGTAGCGCAAGTTGCTAACTTGCGGCGTCGCAAATTAATAATTTGCGCTACTCACTCCGGATTGAAACGATAACCAATCCAGGGTTCAGTAAGAATGTATCGCGGGTTGGAAGGATCCGGCTCGATCTTCTTTCGCAACTGGCCGATGAATACGCGCAGGTACTCAGTCTGCTCGGTAAAGTCGCCGCCCCAAACAGCGCCGAGCAAAGAGCGATGGGTGAGGACTTTGCCGGCGTTTTTGAACAGATGAGCCATCAAGTCGAATTCCTTCGGAGTCAGACGCAGGTCTTTGCCTGATTGCGTCGCCATATGCGCCTCCAGGTCGATGCGGAACTCGCCCGCTTCCAGGATGTGCGCGCCTGGATCCGCGGGTGGCTTGCGGCGCAGCGCCGCGCGGATGCGCGCCAGCAGTTCGTCCATGCCGAAAGGTTTACTGACATAGTCATCGGCGCCGGCGTCAAGCGCTTCCACCTTTGTCTTTTCTTCGCCGCGAACTGAAAGAACGATAATTGGAACTTCAGAGATCGCGCGCAGCCGCCGACATAATTCGAGGCCGCCCATATTTGGCATCGCCAGATCGGTAATTACGAGCGCGGCGGGCCAGTCGCGAAAGGTCTGTAGCGCAAACTCTCCATCGCCGGCCACCCGTACATCATACCCATTCGTGGACAGGCTGCGGCGCAAGACCCGGGTGAGCTGCGGCTCGTCGTCGACGACCAGGATGCGCTGATTTGCTTCCATAGTTGATTACATTCTTTTGTTGGCTGCCGGATTCGCGCCCGGCCTTTCGTCGCTACCGGTCGGCAGTTGAAATAAGAACTTTGCGCCGGCTTGACCTTCCGCGGCCTCAATCCAGATTTTGCCGCCGTGGGCCTCAACGATGCCTCGCGCAATGGCCAGTCCCATTCCGGTTCCGGAGGACTTTCGATCGCCAACATCTCCATCGCGCATCGCGCGAAAGAATTTTTCGAATACTCGGTCCCGCACGTCGGCCTGAATTCCCGGACCCGTGTCTTCGACGCTGACCATGATTGTTTCCGACTCGCCCGGAGTGGCGGCGATGCGAATCGGCGAGCCGGGCGGCGAGTATTTCGCGGCATTATCAACCAGAGTGTAAACCACTTCAGACAGTGCCTGATCATCCACTTTGATCGCGGGCAATTCTTCTTTGATCCAAACTTCCATTCGATGCGATCGGGTGCGCGGTTCGGCGCGTTTCAATGCCAAAGCGATGATTTCATCAATCGAGGTCCATTGCCGATGAAGATGCATTTCGCCGGCATCAATGCGCGCCAACTTAGTCAATCCTTCCACAAAACGATCGAGCCGGTCTGCCTCTTCATCGATTACCTGCAGCATTTCCTTTCGGCCCTCAGCGTCCAATTGCGGAACGGCGTTATCGCGCTCGCTCGCGTACAAATCGGCGAGCAGCGTCGTCGCGGATGCCTTGATCGAAGTGAGCGGCGTGCGCAAGTCGTGCGTGACGGCGTCCAGCAAGGCTGACTTCAAACGCTCGCTCTGTTTCAGAGCTTTGGCCTGGCTCGAGCGCTCGAACGAGTCCTGAAGTTGGTAATACAAACGCTCGACTTCACGTTTCGCTGCTACTGCCTCTTCGGCCCGTCGTTTTACGCGCGCTGATAACTGGCCGACGGTAATCGCGGTGATCATGAAAACGACGAATGCGATCCAGTTATGCGGATCCCGAATCGCAAGTGTTCGGAATGGCGGCAGAAAGAAAAAGTTGAAACAGATCACACCCAGGAAGGAAGCCGCAACCGCCGGCCCGGAGCCCCATGCGGTCGCCACGAAAAGAATGACTAACAGGAAAGCAAGCGCGACCGTGGTAGGGTTGATCCGTTCCCCGAAGAGCTTCAGGATTATGGTAGCAGCCGCGATACCCGTTATCGCCGCACCATAACCAAACAGCGGTTTGTTGAAAAGCTTAGGCCACACCTGTAGCCTGGTCCTTTCTGTCAGAAACCATGCCGCGGCCGTGGGAGAGTTGATCGCGGCTGATTCGATCTCGAAAATTATCGACGATCGCTTCAAAGAATATGCGACCAAGCCCCGGATAACTAACTACTAATCGCAACCCCAATCGCATCGTCAGGACCATCAGCTTTGCATAGTTGCTCAACGCGGGCTCGAAACCCAGCAGGCCCAGACGATGATCAGATCTCAGATCAATAATGCTGTCTACCAGGCAACCGACGGCGCCGACTTCCTTCATGAAGTTACACATTTCTACGCCGTTGCTTTTCAGCAAAGGACAAATCAGCAAGTAAGACAGTTCAGCTGTCAGGAAGCCGATAGTTCGGCGTCGATCGATATAGGCATCAATTGATCTGGCGGCTCGTTCCCTTAATACTTCCTGATAGAGTTCCTCGAATTTGTCGATTATCAAAGGGTAGCAATCATCGCTAATGTGATGCTTCAAAACCTCAGTGATGAGCTTCACCCGACAATCTCGAGAATTGCCATCGAACATCGGAACTTGCGTATTCAGACAGTTGAGGACGCGCGCGCCAATTCCGATTTGGCCAGAGTCGATCGCGTTGTCCACCACGCCGATGAACAAATAGTAGGATTGCAGTCGGCCTCTAATTAATTCTCGATCACCCGCAATTCCAAAATAGTCGAGGCAGCGGATGATGCGCGCGGGAATATTGACGAAATGACTGTATTTGGGATCGCTGGCTATAGCTTGATAGGCAGCTTCGAAATCTTCAGGAAGGCTTTTCGCGATCAGGTTTCCCGTGATGGGTGCCTGGGGGGCTCTCTGACGCGGATCGCTTCGCTGTGGATTTGCCTTAGGACGTGCGTGCACCATGGATCGCATCAGGGGTTCGATAAGTTCTACAACAAGTCTAACTGCTTAAGGATTCTAATCGATGAACCCGCTTGACGGGGGAGATTATGCATGGTCGAGGCAGTTCGTGAGTAAATTCCGAAGAGCTGTAGCATGCTGTCTATACTTGACGAAAAAGTAAAGAATGCTATAATCAGGCCGAAATCTAAAGAAAACCGAAGAAATGAAGATTTCTGCACATGAAGAGTACGGCTTGCGATGCCTCGTGCAATTGGCACGCGCAGAAGTCGATGCTGAGTCTCTGACCCTAAACCAAATCGCTGATCGCGAAGGACTGTCGGTTGCCAACGCTGGTAAGTTGATGTGGGTTTTAGTGAAGGCAGGCCTGGTCCAATCGCAACGCGGCGCGAACGGTGGATACACGCTCGCGCGGCCGGCGTCAGACATTCGCTTAAGTGAAGTGATTCGCATTCTCGATGAGGACACCGTCGATCAGTTTTGTAAGACACACGCGGGCGTGCTTGACGCATGCATTCATACGAGCGACTGCGGCATTAGGCCTGTCATTGTTGGACTGCACGAGATTGTCCAGAACGCTTTGTCAGAGATTACCCTGGCTGAGCTGGTTGGATCGGAAGAAAACGTTGATGCTCGCTTGCATCAAATTCAAAAACTGCAAATGCGGACCGTTCAGAGT
>QHXH01000355.1 GCA_003222855.1 Acidobacteriota bacterium | reverse complement strand
CGCCAAACCGGGAAGCAAATTTAAGCTTATTCGGATAGTTCAATCCCTCGGGATAGGCTTGCTGGCCACCGATGAAAACGAAAGGCACGCCGTCCTTGAACACGAGATTGGTATTGGCGAAACGAATGTCTTTCAAAGGACTCATGTATTCATAGCGCAAACCAATTTGAATGGTTGTGTTACGAGTCATTTGAAAACTGTCCTGCAGAAACGCATCGGCGTACCACTGACGCAGTTGCATTTGAGGAATACCCGCCTGGCGTTGCTTCACCGCCGGCAAGCCAAGCAGGAAACTCGCCAGTGCCGAGCCGGTACCATCGTTGGTAGCAGTTTGCGTGGTGAAGCCATTGGTGAACTGATAGTGGCCACGGTTCTGAAAGAAGCCCCACATCGGCCAGATGAAATTGCGGTAGCTGCCGCCCAGCTTCAGGCTGTGCCGTCCCACCTGCCAACCCAGAGTGTCCAGCGCTTCGAGGATCGTATCCCAGGCGTGCATGGGTGTGGCAATGTAGGTGTCACCCATTCCTGAATAGCCCTGCACCGCGAACCATGGAGCGCCAAATGCGCCCTTGCCGCCGAAACCAATTCCGGTGATTCCCAGCTGAGAAACAATATCGTTAGTAAAGCTGTTTTCTGAAGTGCGATGCATTGCCAGCCGCGAAGCGGTAATGGTGGCCATGTTGACGAGCCTGGAACTGAAAACGTGGTTCCAGCCGACCGTGCCGTTTTGGGATAGATTGTCATGAATAGCGCCGAAGCCCGGCAGATTCTGCGGCATGAAACCGCGTTCGCTGCTAAAGGAATAGCGCGCAAACAGACTGTCTCCGCGTTTGAACGTCTGATCAAAGCGAATCGTGGCCTGATCGGTGACGTGGTGTTCGTTTCGCAGGTCGAGAAAGTTGTTGCAGTCTGCGCCGCCACCGACGACTTGCGGAACTCCCATCATCGTCATGCCGCAGCCGTTCATTCCCATGTCTATGTTTGGGCGAGGGACGTATTGGCGTAGAAACAACTGAACCTTGGAATCGATCAGGCCCTGCGGAATGACGTTCCCGGGAAACGGATCGCGAATGACCTGGGGGTTGGTTGGGCTGATGGGTTTCGCCGGATCGAAGGCAGGATTCGGGTGCGAGCTGAAGGGATTATAGATGGTGACGCCAGCCATGCTGAAGTTACCGGCGACTTCGTCCGCCGTTGGCACCGTGTCAATCATTGTGTCCGACTTTGTATGCCGCAGTCCTTCGTAGTTGAAAAAGAAAAAGTTCTTGTTCCGCGCGATCGGGCCGCCCAGAGACGCTCCGAAATTATTTCGCACCAGATGATTCGATGCATCCATGTCATTAAAAGCGCGCGCGTCGAATACGTTGTTGCGCAGAAACTCGTACGCTGTTCCGTGAAATTCGTTCGTGCCGGTTCGGGTTGCGATATTGATTTGGCCGCCACCGGCGCCGCCCATTTCGGCGGAGTAACTTCCGGTCACGACCTGAAATTCCCGGACGCTGTCCGGAGAGGGGCTTAGGTTCAAGGTATTGAAGGTGGGATCGGTATTCGTCGCGCCGTCCAACAGGAAATAATTTGCATTTGGGCGATTGCCGCCGATGCTCACCGCCGACCGCTGTCCCGGACGCCAATATAACGGACTCATATCGCCTGCCTGTGCGCCGTGGCTCTCGTGGGCACCCGGTACGGTCAACACCAGATCGATCAACATGCGGCCGTTGAGCGGCAGGTTGCGAATCGATGTTTGCTCAACTACCTCACCAACACTGGCGTCGGTAGTTCGCAGGACATTCATGGTTTCACTTTGAATCTTCACGGTGCCCGTGAGCGAAGTGAGCTGAAGAGTCACATCACAAGTGGTCTGTTGACCGACTTCGAGATGCACCGTCTGAGTAGAAAGCAAAAATCCCGGAGCCTGCACGTTGAGCTTGTACTCTTCCGGAAGCAGAGCGGTGATTTGATAGATTCCCTGCTCGTTGCTGGTGACCTGCCTAACGGCGTGCGTGCTTATGGATACGAGTTGTACGGACGCGCCGGGAATCGCCTGGCGTTGAGGATCAAAAATAGTGCCGCTCAAGCTCGCATAGTTGCTCTGAGCGAAACAATTGGCTTGAATAAAGAGACAGCAAATACCGATGAGCGTCGCTCTTGATATGCTTCGAAAAGTCATGGGATGTTCCTCTGACAGAATTGCATCGACCGGGGTCGGCTGCGAAGCTAATAACCGAAAATCGGCGGACATACCCAACGAGGGAGCGTCGCCGTTACTGACCATTGCGCGTTGAGCCGGACAAGCCAGTTCACGACCAGCTAAATGCTATCTATAAGAATGACTGAGGCCGCACGAACACGGCACCTGCGTTCAAGTTCTGAGAACTCGTTGCGGACTGAGTTAAGAACAAACCGTATGAAAACTAAAGTTACTGCAGGGCCATTTGTTGCTTGCTAACTTAGGTCCCGGTCGCGGGCTCGACTACATGCATCAGAGGTCGGTAACTGTGCAACAAGTTTAGGTAGGAATACGAGACCACTGACTCAACGAACCTGCGACCGGGTAAATGGTATTACGGAGGGGAAGGTAGCATGGCGCGGAGCTTCTGTCATCGACCTGTCGATTGGTCTTCGTCTACAACTTTAGTTTGACACGGCGCAAGACAAGCCGCGGATTTACGCGGATAAACGCGGGTCAGAGCCAAAAAGAGAGCGAGATTGATTCAGTTT
The DNA here is from genome assembly GCA_003222855.1 of Acidobacteriota bacterium. Taxonomy (GTDB): domain Bacteria; phylum Acidobacteriota; class Blastocatellia; order Pyrinomonadales; family Pyrinomonadaceae; genus UBA11740. The sequence goes on along the minus strand of QHXH01000355.1, from coordinate 1,990 downwards.
TGCCTCATTCCGATCCGCGTTTATCTGCGTAAATCTGCGGCTCGTCTCGTTCGTCGCTACTACACGGCTAGCGCAGATGAACCAGGCCGCGTTGTAAGGCGGTGGTAGCAGCCTGGGTGCGGTCGCTCACGCCCAGCTTGTTGAGAATACTGTTGATGTGACTCTTGACGGTTGCTTCACTGATATTCAGACGGTTAGCGATCGCTTTGTTGCTATTGCCGGCCACTATTAGTTGCAAGACCTCGATTTCGCGCCCCGTGAGATCAGAGCTTCCCATTCTCTCTGCCAACCTTTCGGCCACCTGCGCAGGAATCCAACGCGATCCGGCATGAACTTTTCGAATCGCGTCTTCCAACTCTTCAAAGAACACATCTTTCAGCAAGTAACCCTGAGCTCCGGCTTGCAATGAACGATAGATATCTTCGTCACCATCATAGGTAGTAAGCACGATTAGACGCGCAGCGCTGAATTCTTTTCGAATGGCTATGATCGCTTCCACGCCACCCAATTGCGGCATCCGCAAGTCCATCAATGTCACGTCCGGCCGATGGAGTCGATATAGCTCGATGGCCTCTTGACCGTCAGTGCCTTCTGCGACAACGACCATGTCTGAGACGGTGTTAATGAGAGCGACAAAGCCCTGACGCACGACCGCCTGGTCGTCAATCACCATGATCTTGATCGGGTTGTCGCTCATTCGTTCATCATGTCCGACAAACTTCAGGAAGTTCTGATCAAAAACCGCGAAGCGGTTACGACCTCCAGCCCAGGGTTGCCGCCGCGGCTACCCTGGGGTATCGAATTCCAATCCGGCTCAACCCCGATGGGGTTGTGTCCTCTCTCGTACGCCTGTACGCCGGTGCAATGAGGTGTTTGGCCTCGTGTCATAATTTACCCGTATCGTTTGAGATGCGGCTTCAATTCGCTTTCAATCGTAGCAATGGATTACTGGATCACATACCCAGAGGCACGCGTATTGGACCATACTCTGTGGCCTGTGGACTCTGAAGGTCCGTCCAACACAACTCCTCAGCCACCGATTGGCACATCCACGAGCACTTCGGTGCCCTCGCCGGTGCGGCTATTGATTTTTAGAAAGCCTCCGATCTGCGCTGCACGTTCCTGCATTCCGACCAGGCCAAAATGTTTCCCATCGCCGTTCGACTCCTGGTGATCAAAACCATGTCCGTCGTCTCGCACGCTCAGTTGAATGTGCCTCGCATCAAATTTCAAATTCACCAGAATGTTTTGGGCTCGCGCGTGCCTCACTGCATTATTAATGGCTTCCTGTCCGATTCGGAGTAGGTTGCCCTCAATCAGTGGGTTGAGGGGCCGGAATGTGCCGCTGACTTCGACCTGGGCGAGAACCTCGGTATCCGCTGTCAGGCGCCGCGCTGTCTCACTCAACGCCGACGGCAGATCATTCTTATCCAGCGCTTGCGAGCGCAGGTCCCACACGTAACGGCGGGCCTCTGCAATCCCGTGACGCACCAGGAGCCTTACTCGATCAAGATGAGTCCTGGCCACCTCAGCTGAAGCCGGCAACGTTCGGGCTACCAGTTCCAACTGCACTGAGACACCCAGCATCTCCTGCGCCAGATTGTCATGAATCTCACGAGCGATACGGTTTCGTTCCTGCAGCACGGCGGCAAATTGCGACTCTACCCGCTTCAGACGAAATCGATAAAGTTGCCAGGCCAGGATCGCAGAGACAAGCGCGCATAGAACATAGAACCAATACGTTTGGTAGAAGTGAGGTTTCAAATAAAGATCGAAGGCGGCGCCGGTGGGACTCCATAGGCCATCATTGTTCGAGGCGATTACTCGGAACCTGTAGCGGCCGGGCCGCAAGTTTGTGTAGTAAGCAACGCGACGCGTTCCACCATCTACCCAGTCATGGTCAAACCCTTCGAGCTTGTATTTGAACTTTACTTTTTCGGGAGCCGCAAAACTAAGCGCGGTGTAATAAAAATCAAGACGGCTCTTGCCC
>QHXH01000793.1 GCA_003222855.1 Acidobacteriota bacterium | reverse complement strand
GACGTGTTGGAGGGGTGGATAAGGCAAGAACCGACCAGCGCCTATGCTCGTCGAGCTTGGTTTCTATACGAGTTTCTAACCGGCAAAATTCTCGACGCTCCTGATGTGCCGCCCACTGGCTACGTGAACATATTGGATCCGAAACTGCATGTGACGGGACCAGTTCGAAAGATACGACGACAAAGAGTCAACAACAATCTGCTGGGCGATCAAACCTACTGTCCGGTTATCCGTAAAACAGATGCGCTCAATCGAGCGATGGCGGCAACTAGGGCCGTACATTATCTATATACCAAGGAGACGAAGTCCTCCTTCGCGATTGAGGGCGAAGTGCCTAGCGCGAAGCGGACTGAGCGCTTCGTGGCTGCACTAACCGGGGCAGCCAACTTTGACACTTCTGATCCGCAAGCTTTCATCCGGCTTCAGAATGCGATCGTCGATCCTCGTTACGCGGCTACTGGATGGCGCACAGTTCAGAGCTTCATCGGTCAGACGATGAGTGATTTCCGAGAACATGTCCACTATGTTTGTCCCAAGCCGGACGACCTCGCCGACCTAATGAACGGATGGATGCGAATGATGGAGAACTTACGCGGCTCCAATATCGATCCGATCTGTGCGGCGGCAGTGGCCTCATTCGGGTTTGTGTTTATACATCCGTTTGAGGATGGCAACGGGCGCATTCATCGCTTTCTTGTGCATCAGCAACTCGCCAGTTCCCGGTTCACGCCCAGCCAATTGCTCTTCCCGGTGTCTGCCGTCATGATGCGTGACCGTCACCGCTATGACGAAGTGCTTGAAGGCTTTTCCCAATCCGTTTCATCCTCTATAGAATACGACTTGTTTCAAGTTGGATCGCTGGTAGTAAACAATGAGACGGCGCACCTCTACCGATTCTGGCACGCAACTGAGTTCACGGAATATCTGTACGACTGCGTTGCCGAAACTATTCGCACCGATCTCAAACAGGAAATCGGATTCCTGAAAGTTTTCGACGCGGCCATTAGCGCGACTATGGAAGTAGAAGATATGCCGGATAGTCAGGCTTTACTGCTGGTACGGCTAATTAAACGCGCAGCGTTTTCCGAGCTCAGCGATCAGGAGGTATCTGCCATTGAAGCGGCTGTGGCCTCTTGCACGCAAGGCTCACTTACAAGCGAATTCGCGCTTAGTCAAGAGATTGAGGCTTCATAACTTCATATCAACTCAAGTCAACGATTCCGGAAGCGGCGGTTGTCTGGGAGTGGTTGAGTTTCATCCAGACCTTGGCGAGTCCGACATCTGACAGGCCATATCTTTTCGCGCCTCGCTGGATCGGTTCTGACCAGATATCCCGATAGATTTCGTCGCGGCAGCTTACCATCTTAAAGAGGTCATTACTGTCACTCCGAAAGGTTCATGCTGGATCCAAAGGAGCTGAAAAACCGCCAACGGAAAAAAACTCCGTTGCGTTGGCTCTTTCTTAAGAAAAACCTCAATAAAACGCCTTTCATCGCGACAGAGTTTATCGACGGTGAAACTTTGCGCGAGCGTATGAAGGCTGGATTGAGACTTCTCGACGCGCTGGAGTTTTCGATTCAAATCGCCGGCGCGCTGGCGGCTGCACATGCTGCGGGCATCGTGCATCGCGACATCAAGCCGGAAAATGTGATGTTGCGTCGTGATGGCATTGTGAAGGTGCTGGATTTCGGTTTGGCGAAATTAACTGAGCGAACGTCGCCGGACTCGGTTGACACGGAAGCTCCGCAGCGCGTTGCTGTCAACTGATCGACCAAAAATCAGCAACTGTTGGCCCGCGTACAATTGATTTTTACAACAGCCGAGGCCCACTCATTTGGCAGGTTCGCCCGCCGGCGGCGACTAGATTTTTTGTGCCTGACGACCTGACGTTTACCATTCTGGAGCGACTTATAGTTATAGCGAGCAGTAAAATTCGAGTTCGAGCCGCCGATAACAACAATGCAGCCGCTCTGGAAGTTTTCCCCTGACGCTAGTCACGATGATCTATTCATCGAGCGCTATGACCGCCTGCTCCGCTGGTCGCTGCGACTTACTGACAACAATCGGGAACTGGCCGAAGACCTTGTACACGACGCTTTTATTCAATTCACATTTACTCACCCCGATCTCAAAGCCATTCAAGACCTTGACAATTACTTGTACGGGATGCTGCGCAACCTCCACTTATCGCAAGTACGCAGAGCGA
>QHXH01000354.1 GCA_003222855.1 Acidobacteriota bacterium | reverse complement strand
GGCTACGCGATTATTCCTGCTTACCAATGTAAAGGTCTGGCGACAGAAGCTGCTGGAGGCCTCATCGACCATGCTTTCTCAGATGCGCATATTAGAAGGGTTGAAGCTCATACGCTCGCAGAACCTAATGCTTCGACGAGAGTATTGAAGAAAGTGGGAATGGCGAATGTTGGAATAGCCCATGATCCGGACGTTGGTGAAGTATGGCATTGGAGTTTGAGTAAAGAAGATTATCGAAAGACTTGAATCGTCGAGCCGCCCAACTCAACTGAGGGTGACAAGTCAAGAAAAAACTTCAGAGCAAAGCGAGTGACGGCAGATGACGAGGATGGTCAGGCGCGGTTGTCGGCGGCGTTGGACCGGAGCGCGGATAAGCGGGCTTCTCATCGACAACGGGTCTGGTAACGCGGTTGTTTCGTCGCCCGGTTAACCGTTCGGTGTTTGCGGCCAATGGTGTTGGTTAGTCAGGTCGGCGAGGAGCTAAACCTCTACAAAGAGCTGCGGCGAAAACCGAGCATTACGCGGGGCGCGTACTTTACTGCCATCGGCTTGATTTTGTTGGTTGTGAATTTCCTTCCAATTCTAGTTTACGGAGGCGCTCATTTTGGTCTTGCCTCTGGAATGAACGTGTTGTTAGCTTTCTTTTTTTTCGGTATGGGTATCCGCGAGCTCGTGAAATACAATCAGAGCATTGCCCGAGAGGCGCAGGATAATCGGGAACGCCCTTCCTCAAATAGACAAGCGCTTTCACCCGCTCAAGCAAGTCTACCCCCGAGCATCACCGAGTCTACAACACAACGTTTGGATTCGAAGCATGAAGAAACAAAAGACATCAGTTAATCAGGTAATGTTCTGTAGTCAGTAAACACCGAACAAATCGTCAGCGGTGAAACGCGATTCCGTGTCCTTCAGCAACTCAATGGATGGATTAGCGCGAATAGCCTCTTTTCAACTTGTCATCCGGTCGCTATCGCTCCTGGTACTGACTCGTTGCTAATCCTCATGGCCGTCAACTCTGACGTTGCCTTTTGACTTGAGTGGAATTGGAGTCAGAGGAAATTGCTTTCATACTGGATCGGCAGGTTTTGGCTCTGGCTATTCGGCTGGAACATCTGCGGAGAAGCTTCAACCTATCGGAAATTTGTTCTCATCGCCGCGCCTCATACGTCCAATTGGGATTTTCCGTTTATGCTGGCAACGGCCTATGCACTGCGCGTGCGCATATCCTGGTTTGGCAAGCACACCCTGTTCATCCCACCGTGGGGGTGGTTTATGCGCAAACTGGGTGGAATTCCGGTAGATAGACGAGCACCACAGACGCTGGTCATGCAGATGGCCGAAAAATTCAGAAATAGTGATGCTCTCGTTTTAGCCGTTCCGCCGGAGGGGACCAGAAGCAAAGTAGATGTTTGGAAGTCCGGCTTTTATCATATCGCCTCCCAGAGTGGAGTGCCGATAGGTCTCGGATACCTGGATTACCAAAGAAAGTTATGCGGCCTGGGTATGTTTGTGATACCGACCGGGAATGTCAAAGAAGACATGAATAAAATTCGGGACTTTTACCGAAATATCAGAGGCAAGCACCCGGAGATGGAGAGCGAGCCAAGGCTTCGAGAAGAACTTGATTGGCAAAGCTCAGCCTAACAACAATGCCGTTTATCATAAACCCAGAGCCAGGTGAGGAAGTCTATCTGCAAAGGGAATTTCGTGGTTCTCACGACCATGTCTTCGCGATGGCTGTTTCCAACCAGGCTCTTTATGTTTCTGCCCAGAAACTCGCGCTGAAGCGAGATCCCTGGTACTTCAAACGGGTTCCGCTGATCGAAGTTGAGGAGGTACGGCTTGTCAAACAACGATCCATTTATACTTTTTTGCTCAGCTTACTGATGATCCTCTTCGGGGGTGTATTGTCGTTTTTGATGATGTGGCATGCCTTGTACCCAATGCCGGGTGTCGTTATTCATGTAAGCGGATGGCCCTTTGCGATCGTAGTCGCTGGCATCGTCATTCCTTTTATCGCTCGCGGTCGGAAAACTCTAGTCGTCCGAATGCCCAAAGGCAGATTCAAATGGAAACCACAGCTCGCCGTGGACAGAAAAACAAGGGAACTCTGTGCGCGCACTCAGAATGAATTGATTGAAGCGTGTCGAAAAGCCGGCGTTCGAACGGTTGAGTTGTGATTTATGGCTTGCTAGCGAATCTTCAAGGTTGGATCGCCGAAAAGAATCCACGTGCGGCGAACGTCGATGTCACCGGTAGCAGTTTTCGCCTGGCGACTGGCATCGCCAATTGAGATCGAAGATCCTCCGTAGAGCAACTGAAACATTCGCAGGCCCATTTCATGCTGCCCGTCCGGAATTGTTAGTCCCGAAGATGCGAAGCTGGCGACGGCCCCGCCATTCGGAGCTTTGAGCAGAGATTCGGCGAGGCTTTGCAGCGAAGGGTCGGCAAAGAATCCGTTGAGGCAATCCATCACGACAACAAACGATAAGCGGTTGCCGTTGGTGAGCGCGGCCGCATCGTTCGCGCTGAAGATCGAACCGCCCCAGATGTTTACGTTCCCGTGGCCCGAGTAAACGGTTACCGACTGGCCGGCGTTGAGATTCGAAATGATGTTGGATCTGGCGTCTGCGTCAGACGGCTGAAGGCGGCGATACACTTTCTGAATCGACATCGTTGAAGGCAGGACGCCGCCAAGCTGATCGTCGGCAGCTTCAAAGTTGAAGTAATAACTGCCCTGGGTGTCAGCGACCAGCAAAGCACGATTTACAGTATTCGCGGGAGAATAATTGACGATCTTCGAAACCACCAGATTGGCTTCCGCCGCAGTCCTGACCGGCAATCGTCCCACAGAAATATCCGCGATTCCATCACCGTTGAAATCAGTTAACCAATCGTCCGACGCAGTTTCCAAAGCTGTGGCCGTGCTCGCAATTCCGGTATCGATTTGCCTGGACGGAACCAAATCAAAATTTCCGACGCCTGCATAGTTGCGCGGATCGTAACTCGCATCGCCAACCAATAGCAGATAGGAAGGTGCGCGCGCCCATGTCGTTTTCGCGAGCGACATGAAGTCGCGAATGGCTTGTGGCGTGTGAGCGCCATAGCTGAACTCATCAAAAACGTCGTCCACATCGACGACTGCAACCGTGAATCCCTGCGCCTGCCGCTGGGCCACGAGCGGCGCGAGCAATGGAATGAAATCTTTGTACGAGATGATGACGAGATCGGCACCGTTCGTACTCAGATTCAGTGAGGAGGGTTGATTGAGCGCAAGCCATGCCGGTGGTGAAACTCGGCTCTCTGGTAACGCGACTAACCGTCTGGCTTTACCGCGTTCGCCCGCGGGCACGGTCGCCGCGAACGTGCTGCCGTTCGCTTCAATGATCGGACGCACCTGCTGGATCGAATTTGGATCCGTCACATCCAGGATTCGGATATTCGCCGTGGTAAAACCATCAATCCGCGCATCCTGTGTGGATTTGACGCTTAGTTGCAACCAGTCGCTATCGGCACGAAAGCTGTGCGGATACGAGATTCGAATATAGTCGACCACGCTTGTGTCATGACCAGACGCGACGGGAACCAGCTTGATTGCGTTATCACCTTCGACCAGCCACGAATTCGGAATCGAAAATGTCTGGACTGCTGATGATTCGTCCGTGTAGGTGATCGATCCGGCGAGCGACCCGTTGACAAACACTCTGACCTGATGCATCTCGATCGAAACCCCTTGCAGCGCCACTTGTAACTGGGCCGGCGCCGTCGAAGTCGTTTCCACATTGTGAATCGTGAGCGGCACTACTGGTCCATCGCCGAAAACGACGGGACCGAAAAAGTTTTCCCGATCGCCGTTCAGTGCGGCCGAATAATAAACGCTATGGTCTTTATATTGGAGCGAGTAAGTAAAAGCGGGAGCGGATGGATCAAGTATCGCGTGATTGTGCCGGCGTAAGCGATGCGTACGAGTGCGTCGACGGCGCGTTCGCAGGGGCCGAGCGTTACTCTTAGTCCTGCTGGTCACGGCGCTCGATGAAACCCTGCGCTTGTTTTCTCTGCTTATCGACGGCGTGGTCGCGATAAGCGCTGGCAAACGATCAGGACTACCCGGTGAACCGTCAGATCCCGGCGCGGTGCGGCGATCCCGATTCGGCATGTCAGCTTCCATTTCATTCGGCCGCAGAGCGGCGTAGGGCGGGGGCACCGTTGCGGCCGTCGCGTTGCTTACAACTGTCGGCTGAGCAACTTCTCTGCCCTTGTCGGCCGTAATCATCACCGGTTCCGAAGGCGGAGCACCGACGCCGGTAAACCAAAACGGTGAAGATGTCCTGGGTGAAAGCTGATTAATTAAAGTTACTGGTCCAGGCGAGGTCGAAGTTTGCAACTCGCCCTTGATCGTGATGCGCTTACCGGGCTGGGCTCCATTAATCAACCAATAAACTCGCGTGTCGGTAGTCGGCGTATCGAGACCTTGTCCCCAGAACTCGACAAAATCCGTTGACGACAACTGTCCGTTGCCGCGGCTGACACTTATGGCAACTTCGTTCCCTTCCACAAACAGTTGCAGATTGCGCGCGTCCGAATTGATGTTGAAACCGGCAGCCACCATTTGCTGCTGAGTGATGCG
>QHXH01000353.1 GCA_003222855.1 Acidobacteriota bacterium | reverse complement strand
GAGCGGGAGGCCGCTCCCGCTGATTATTGCCTGATTTGACGGCTATCTATGGACGCTTCTTGTCCGACTCTGCCGCCAAAAATATTGGTCCGCAATGAGACCGACGTCGAGCTCAGACTTAACGTACAGACGACTGCATACATGGCGGCGCGCGGCTGCCATTTGTCGACCGGTTGTTTGTTTGTCCTGCTCGTCATCATTGAAAGTTTCTTCCTCGCAGTGCGCAATGCTACGCTCGCGCGAACTCTCTTGTATAAAGTATCAATAGCGATCGTGTCAAGAACTTTCTCAAAGAAACCAATTTGCAAACACGCGTTCGCGTTGGCTTTGATAACTTTGTCGATAGGATAGTTGCCTTCACTCCAAGCATTCGGATCAGTTACAAACTAAATTTTTTCGTGGGCCTTGAATTCGCCACGAGCAAATATGTGCTTGCGACTGTCGCATCGTGACGACGTGCCTGGGCGGCAAAGAACCCATGCCCGCTTGATGGAGATTGTTCGTCATTGACGTCGGGTAATGGATCCAACTCCTGCCATTGGGCCGATCAATTCCACTCCACAACCGCACCCTGGCAGGTTCTGCTAAACACTCAAAGTGCGCAAATATGCCTTCCGCATGCGGAGAATCCCGCAAATTCCGGCAGGCGAGCTTAACCAATACTCGTGAAAAGTCAGTGAATTTCACCGGTTTCCGCGCGATTAAGTACGGCGTGCGGATTGCTCAAAGTCGGGCCTGGTGATATTGAAAATGAATTTCAATTTTACCGAGCCGGATTAAAAGGGACAGAAAAATTAACATGACCCTGGATTCAATTCCGCGCGACGTGATGGCGCGCATTGCTTCGGTCCAAGCGACTGACGCGCACGGACTGCGATTGATGGAGATGGGGCTAGTGCCCGGCGCGCGGGTCCGCGTCGTCAAGGCTGCTCCGCTTGGCGATCCGATTCAGGTATGCATTCACGATTATCACCTCGCCTTGCGCCGCACCGAAGCCAGGTCGATCCAGGTTACGGTCGAAGAGTAGCGCCGTTCGGCGAACTCAAACCTTCAACATATTTTGATGAGCGCAATTCTCGACATTCCTTTTCTCAATCAACCCGCTTCAATTTGTAACACGGAGCGCGGACGACCTTTGACCATCATCGTTGCGGGAAATCCTAATGCTGGAAAAACCAGCCTCTTCAATTCCCTTACCGGCCTCAGACAAAAAGTCGCCAATTATCCCGGTGTGACTATTGAAAGCAAGTCCGGCCAATGGACGATCTCATCCGATCTGCCGCCGGCTCGCTTAATTGATCTGCCCGGACTTTATAGTCTGGATGCGACTTCGCTTGATGAAAAAATTGCCAGTGACATTCTGCTCGACCCTAAGCGAACAAATGCCGGCGCAATCATCGTCGTGGTCGATGCGACTAACCTGGTTCGCAATTTGTATCTCGCGATGCAATTGATCGAGACGAAGCAGCCGATTGTGATCGCGCTCACGATGTTTGATTTGGCAGAGCGAAGTAATTTGAAGATCGACATTGAGAACTTGAGCGCGTCCCTGGGAGTTCCGGTCATTCCCGTCGTCGCGAAACAAAATCGGGGGTTGGATGAGTTGGCGCAGGCCGTGCTTAGTGCCATTTTGCGTTGCCCTCTCTCTTTGGGAGGGGCTAAGGACGACGGTTTACGCGCCGTTAGTCCCTCACCCGCAACCCCTCTCGCAAAAGGAGAAGGTAATAAACAAACGAAACTGATCCAGCGCTATGCTCGCATCGAGCGAATCGTTTCCGAAGCTGTCCAAACTGTAAGTGATGACAAGCCAAACCTCAGCGAACGCATCGATCGCGTCGTCACTCACAAAATATTGGGGCCGGTGATTTTGTTGCTCGTCATGCTGCTGGTGTTTCAGGCGATCTTTTCCTGGGCCAGTCTCCCCATGACTTTGATCGACAACGTGTTCAGCGCTTTGGCTGATACGATCCGCGCGCATTTGCCTGCTGGAATATTCACGGATCTACTGACCGATGGAATCATCGCCGGTGTTGGCGGAGTCGTCGCTTTTCTGCCTCAGATTCTGTTGTTGTTTTTTTTCATCTCGCTGCTGGAAGACAGCGGCTATATGGCCCGCGCGGCGTTTTTGATGGACCGCTTGATGCGCGCGGTTGGTTTACACGGCAAAGCGTTCGTGCCGCTGTTGAGTAGCTTCGCCTGCGCGGTGCCCGGAATCATGGCGACGCGCACGATCGAAAATCCCAAAGATCGCATCGCGACGATCATGATCGCGCCTTTCATGAGCTGTTCAGCTCGGCTGCCCGTTTACACTTTGATTATTGCAGCGTTCTTTTCCGGGAAGAGATTGCTGGGCGTTGTATCACTCGGAGCCGTGATAATCCTGACGATGTATTTACTGGGAGTCGCGGTCGCGATCATAGTCGCGTCAATCCTGAAGCGGACCATCCTGAATGCGCCGCCGCCGCCGTTTGTGATGGAGCTGCCGCCATACCGGCTTCCCGACTTCGGAAACGTAGCGCACGCCCTCTTGACACGCTCTTCGGTTTTCCTGAAACGCGCCGGCACAGTAATTCTATCGATCTCAATTTTGCTTTGGGCGTTGACGGCCTTCCCGCGTGCTCATGCCGATCAAGCCGGCGGCACTTCGAACGCGAGCACGCAAATTGAAAACAGCTTCGCCGGGCGCGCGGGCCGTCTTATCGAACCGGCGATTGCGCCACTTGGTTTTGATTGGAAGATCGGCATTGGCTTGATTTCATCGTTCGCAGCGCGCGAGACGATCATTTCGACGCTCAGTATTGTTTATAACGTTGGTGAAAATCCGGACAACAAATCTTCATCGTTGGTTGGCGCATTGCGAAATGCCAGGCGTGCGGATGGATCGGCGATTTGGACGCCGCTGACGGGAATCTCGTTGATGATCTTCTTTTTGCTGGCGTGCCAATGCATGTCCACGGTTGCGATCGTGCGGAGGGAAACGAATTCCTGGCGTTGGCCACTCTTTATGATCGGCTACATGATGATACTCGCCTACGTCGCTTCCTTTGTGACGTTTCAGGGTGGTCGATTGCTGGGATTCAGTTAAGAAAATGTTCGATTGGCAAACAGTAGCAGCGGCAATACTCCTCCTCATCGCGTCGATTTATGTCGGTCGCAGAGCATGGTTGCGCATCTCGTCACTCTCGATTCGAAAGCGATTGAATGCGCCATCGTGTGATGACGCCTGCGGCGGTTGCGGCACATCAAAATTCGTTAACCTGCATTCAGGCGCGGAATTCTCAAACCGGTGATGGACTCAGCGCGTCTAAGGTAACGCGTCACTCGGACCGAAATTCTGAAAGTGCGCAACTTAATAGCTTTATCCCTCAAAAGGAGTAATCAAATGTTTCGAACCAGACTTAAAATTGCCGGTGTCATCTTTGGCTTGTCAGTGCTTGCCGTTGGCGCGGCCAGTAGCGCAGCAGGCCAGCAGCCTCAGCAAAACAGTAATGCTGCCGCGCCTTCGCAAGGCCGCGCCCAGATGCGCCGTATGATGATGCGACGCCGGGCAATGGGCGGAATGATGCGTGGGGTTCGTCAACTGGATCTTACGGACCAGCAGAAGCAACAGGCGCGCTCGATCATGCAGACGCAGTTTCAAAGCACGCAAGCGCAAAGACAAGAGTTGCGGCAACTAATGCAGAAGCGACGCACGGGAACCCTGACACCGCAGGAGGAAGCTCGCGCGAAAGAGTTACGGCAGCAACTGATGCAATCGCGACAAGGCGTGCGCACTCAGTTGATGACGGTTCTGACGGCCGAGCAGAAAGCGAAGCTGGAAGAAATGATCAAGACTCGCCGGGCCAATCACGAGAAGCTCAACCCGCGCAAACGTACTCTGCTCTAACGCATAGGCTCCGCGTTAATTCCAGGTGCCGCCAGAGCAATCTTGGCGGCGCTTTTTGCAGGAAAGTAGCGGGTGAGTTTTAAATTAGAGCGCCCTTTTTTCGTGTGGTTTCGT
>QHXH01000352.1 GCA_003222855.1 Acidobacteriota bacterium | reverse complement strand
CTACTGAATGGTTAAATAATCGGCCGAGAAGGGGGCCGCTGGCACAATCTATTACTTCCGTTCAGGCGGTTGAGGTTGCTCGCGATTTACTTATTCCGGCAATTAGCGGCTTGCGACTCGTTCCGGGGTGGGCGATCTTAGCGACGGTTTTGCTTGCCGCGAGTGCCATATGCGCAACGGTGATCGTTCGCTCCCGCGCTGAATTCCAGTCATCTTCAGGCCAACATGAAAGGATAGTCAACGAAATAGATTTAGTGCGTGGCGCTAACACATCCTTGCAATTGGAGATTCATAGGCTCGCAAACGATCCGAACGCAATCGAAGTGGCCGCACGAGAGAGGTTGGGGATGGTCAAGGCTACTGACGTTGTCGTAACGACGGGGTCAATAAAATCATCCAGCATGGTTTCATTCGTCCGCTAAATAGCATCCGCTTTACCCTGCCTGTTCTGTCCACGATTTCGGGTCCTTCCAGACGCGCGCGATTGTTGTTTTTATCACAATCGCGCGCCTTCATTTCCGATTGTCGGAAGCGCTAAATTGACACCACCATGGTCATCAACTAATATCCGGCTTTAACATAGTTCCGCACCACGCAATCGTTATACAAGCCGATGCCACTTACCGAGCAAGCCTCTGCTGGACAGTCGAAAGAACAACAATCGGGGACGGAGAGCTTAGAGGTTTCTCTTCCCCGTAAGGCTGATCGAAAGACCTCTTTCCAAACAGTCTCCCTCGAAGAAGTCAATCGCCTCTACGGCCCTTCGGATACCGAGAACGTTGACTTCGATCGTGATATCTCAGCACCCGGGCATTTTCCTTACACTCGCGGCATACACGCAACTGGTTACCGCGGGAAGCTCTGGACCATGCGACAGTTCGCCGGTTTTGGCACACCGGAAGAAACGAACGCCCGATTCAAATATTTACTGAGAGAAGGCCAGACAGGACTTTCCGTCGCCTATGATTTGCCGGCATTGATGGGTTATGACGCTGACTCGCCGTTGTCCGAGGGCGAAGTCGGTAAATGCGGTGTTGCGGTGTCGTCGCTCGCGGACATGGAGGCACTGTTCGACGGAATTCCACTCGAGAATGTTACTGTTTCGCAAACGATAAATGCGCCCGCCTCGGTATTTTTGGCGATGTACCTTGTAGTCGCAGAGAAGCAAGGCGCCGATTGGACAAAGATTTCCGGCACTCTGCAGAATGACATTCTCAAAGAATATATAGCCCAGAAGGAATGGATTTACCCGATCCGTTCGGCGATGAAGCTAGTCATCGACACGTTTGAGTTTTGCACCCAACACGTGCCGCGTTACAACCCGATTTCCGTGAGCGGCTACCACATTCGCGAAGCCGGCGCCACAGCCTTACAGGAACTGGCGTTCACTCTTCGAGATGGGATCGAGTATGTTGACTGGGGTGTTCGGGCTGGGTTGGATCTGGATCAATTCGTTCCGCGGATTTCTTTTTTCTTCAACGCCCACAATGATTTTTTCGAGGAGGTCGCAAAGTACCGCGCCGCTCGTCGAATTTGGGCGCGGATGATGCGCGATCGCTTTGGCGCCGTAAACGAGCGCACGATGCAGATGCGCTTTCACACACAGACGGCCGGCGTCTCTTTGACATTTCAGCAACCGCTCAACAATATCATTCGCGTGGCGATCCAGGCGTTGGCGGGCGTGCTCGGCGGCACACAATCGCTGCACACAGATGCATACGATGAAGCACTCGCCTTGCCTACTGACAGAGCTGCGCTGATTGCGCTGCGCACTCAGCAAATAATCGCTGAAGAGACGGGCGTGGCGAACACTGTCGACCCTCTCGGCGGCTCATATTTCGTCGAAGCGCTCACCAACAAGATGGAAGCGGGTGCGCTTGATTATTTTGGGCGAATCGACGCAATGGGCGGCATGGTCGAAGCAGTTGAGAAAGGGTTTCCGCAAAGGGAAATTCAGGAGTCGGCATATCAATACCAAAAGGCGTTTGAGCGCGGTGAGCAGACGATCGTCGGCGTCAACAAGTACGCGATGGAAAATGAGCCACAGGAAGTTCCCATTCTCGTGATCGATGAGTCGGTTCGACATCATCAGGTTGAACGGCTTGAGAGCGTTCGCGCCCGGAGGGATCAAGGCGGCGTTTCACGAACCCTCGACTCGCTGCGAAAGGCCGCCCAGCGCGGCGACAACACCATGACCGCCACGATCGACGCGGTTAGAGAATATGCGACTCTCGGAGAGATTTGCTCAGCCTTGCGCGACGTTTACGGAATCTACGAAGAGCCTGCTATCTAATCTCTCATGAATCCAGCTGCCAGAAAGATCAGAGTGCTCGTCGCCAAACCTGGTCTCGACGGTCACGATCGAGGAGCAAAGGTGATCGCGCGCGCGTTGCGTGACGCGGGCATGGAAGTTATTTATACGGGATTACGCCAGACACCAGAGATGATCGCGGCCGCGGCCTTGCAGGAGGACGTCGATGCTGTAGGCGTTTCGATTCTAAGCGGTGCTCACAACACGCTTTGCCCACGAATCGTTTCGCTACTGCGCGAGGAGGGATTGAAAGATACTCTGGTGGTCTTGGGAGGAATTGTCCCTCAGGAAGACATTCCCAAACTTAAAGCGCAAGGCGTTGCTGAAGTATTTCTGCCCGGTACAAACACCCAGGATATTGCGGATTTCATTCGAAACAATGTGAAGCCGCGCGATTGACCTTTGTCGTTACTTAGCTATTCGTGGTGACGCCATTCGAATCAGCACTTGAGTGCCCGACTCCAACTTCAAATTCTTTGCTTTACTTGTAAAGACAGTAAGTGGTGGCGGAAACGCAAGCTGCCAGGATATAGAAATATCTTCATAGCCCGCCGCACCTTGAGAATTTTCCGTTAACAGCAGAGCTTGATCCATTCGGCCTTTGATCTCTGCCGTAACCACGGCAGCGTTGGAGTTGGCCTTGCTGCTTGCCGGTAAACTACCAGAATTTGCTGTATCTCTTGTACCTGACCCTGTCATTTTTGGCTCGTTGGAATGCATCATCGCGTAGGTAGGATCGGATGTCAGATCTTCTGGCGGCGCTGCTATCGCGGCGATAATAGCTTCTAGAGGTATTTCCTTCCCAGCGGCGTTTACAGCTTTGGCAAGCCTGATGGCCAGGACAGATTTGGGCTCGTTCTTTCCTTTTGCCGTCACGCCCGCAATGCGGCCGAGAACTTTCGAACCTTTCGCAATGACTACTTGGTTGTCGGCTATGACATCGTTAAGCGTTATCAGCACCACATCGTCACCCACCGTTGAGGTTCTAGTTTCCAGACTTTTATAAAGTACGGCGAAAACTTTGGCTACAGTAGGCTGCGTTGCAGTTTGCGCGGCGCATGGAATCCAACATAGAAATCCCAAGAGCAACGCGTAGCAGAATCTATTCTTGAGCAAGTCCCCCTCCTGGTCGTTCGGCAAACAGAAACGGCGGCCTCATTACCTGGCCGCCGTCGCCTATTTGAAGCGTCGTCAACATCGCGCTAAAAACTAAACCGCACACCCATTTCAGCAGCGAACGCGTGCGGAAGTGTTACACCACTCGGAGTAATGAAGTTGATCGGTGTTCCGAACGAACTGGTACGGAGATTACCGCTAAAGTTGTTGCCAAAGTTGGCGCGATTCGTCAAATCGAAAAACTGAATGAACGTCGCAAGGTTGTAATGTTCCGTGAACTTGAAGTTCTTGGTGACACGCGCATCAAGCTGGAAGAACCGCTGACCACGGAGATTGTCGAAGGCGGCAAATTGACATTGCCCGGATCGCAGACAATCGCGGAACTTCCTTGCACTGGCGCTCGTCGCACCGGTCGGATCGCCAAATGCGGTGAGCGTCGCTTTCAAATCGGTTGGGCTACTCGTAAAGACAATCGCGTGCGTATTGCCGCGGCCACTTCCCTGCCCCAGCACATCCGTGTCATAGATCGCAGTGTAAGCGCGTGGTGATTCCAATTG
>QHXH01000149.1 GCA_003222855.1 Acidobacteriota bacterium | reverse complement strand
CCGACTGACGGACTTGATCCGCAGGGACTGTCCGAGGTGCGAACGTTGATTCGCCGGCTGCGAGATGAACTCGGTCTCACCATCATGTTGTCGAGCCATCTGCTCAACGAAGTCGAGCAAATCTGTAACCGGGTTGCGATCATCGATGAAGGCCGTTTGCTTTACCAGGGCCCGGTTGAGGATTTGATTGCGAAAGATAACTGGGTCCAGTTAAGGGTCGATCGCGTAACAGAGGCGTACGATCTACTTTCGCAGAATCCACGGCTTTCGCTGAATCGCAACGGCGACCAATCTCTTTACGTGAAGATAGAAGAAGAAGAAATACCACTCGTGAATGCTCTGTTGGTTATGAAACGTAATCTTCGCGCTGCGCGCTCGAGTGCGGGCGAGGGCGCCCGCGCTCCCAGTAAAGCGGAGCCGCGTTTTCGAAATTGAACCATTACCCTTTGCCTGGATCACTTTGATGGCTGCTCACCCTGGTTTATATTCATAAGTTTCAAACATGTAGGGGCAGGTTCAAGGCCAATTTGAGTTCTTGAAAACCGTCACCCGCAAAGGGTATGCAGGTTCGAGTCCCCCGCCAATTAGTTTTTGGTTCTGCTGACTATGCAGGCGTTAATTCAATCTCCAGCAATTCCTGCGCTTGTGCTTGCCTTGCAGAACTGGCAGAGCGCGGCTGAGCGCATCTGGTTCTACCTCACTTACCAGCCGATTCCCAACGTCAAGGCTTCCGTGGTTTCGCTTGTTGAGGGTGTCCTGATCCTGGCGGTGGCGATGTTCTTGTCGCGGACGCTGAGCAAAATGCTGCAAAACCGCATCGCCAAACGAGCGTATCTCGATCCCGGATTGCGCTACACGATGGGAAGGTTGACGCAGTACATCGTGATTGCCCTGGGTCTACTTTTGGCTCTCAGTACTGCTCTTGATCTTAATTTCACCTCTCTCGCGGTCGTATTCACGGCTCTTTCGGTCGGCATCGGTTTCGGACTGCAGTACATCGCCGCCGACATTGCCTCGGGTTTCATTCTGCTGTTCGAACGGCCGGTGCGCGTCGGCGATCGCATCACCATTGGCGAAGATGAAGGCGACGTGCAAAGCATTAACCTGCGCACCACCATTGTCACGACCAACAATCGCGTGTCGATCATCGTGCCGAATTCAAAGCTCGCCAGCCAGCGCTTGATCAACTGGTCCTACGGCGATCCCCGCGCGCGCATAGCGATCCCCATAGGTGTCGGCGCCGAGTCAGACATCGATCTCGTGACTCAAACGTTATTGAAAGCCGCCGAAGAAGTCGATAACGTCCTGAAAGATCCGGCCCCGAAAGTTCAGTTTCTGAAGTTCGGTGATTGGTCGCTCGATTTTCGCCTGCTCGTGTGGACCAACCGCCCGCGGCTGCACATGCAGATTCGCAGCGATATCAATTACCGAATCGACAGGCTGTTTCGTGAAGCCGGGATCGAGATTCCTTTTCCCCAAACCGAGCTGCGCATTCGACAGGGCTCACTACACATCGACACCGACGATACGCTTCATCCCCACGACGAGTCGCAGTCCGACGCGCCGGCTGACTAGTGTCTGTGGTTCGCCCCTTTCCTGGCCGGCAGAGTGAATCCGGGACACTTGCTATTCGGATCGGCGGTTGTAGCTTTGCACTTCTCGGCTGGCCTCACTGAACTGAGCCCCAGCCACGTCTTCAATTCGGTAAATGGAAACCACGCCTGTCGGTCAGACAGGTCGCATTGGGCAAGGTTCGTGTGTTTGCAAACTTCGATCCCATAGATCGGATGAATCTCCCAGAGTGCCAGCCGTTCGAAATCCTTTGCGTTGTCCCGCGCCGGATTAAGGCCCGCCTTTCCATCCGCGGTGCAGGGAACGTGACTGCCGTCAAAAAACAATTGGCCGGTGATCTTCACCGGGTGGGTCTTGAGAAAGTTCGTGTAGTCAGGCGAGTCGAATAAATCCCACGCCGGCGGACGATAATGAGGAACAATCTCGGCGACGACGGTGCGACACAGTTTCTGCTCGTTCGAATCTTCGGCGAGAGTAATGTGAATGTCGTTGTATGCACAGCCAAGCAAATTGCATTGCACGCTCTCTCCGTTGCCCGCAGTCAGCGGGTTGTCCTTGTCAACATTCGAGTGTCGAGCATCGAGCACGTAACCAACGAAAGAGACGATCCTTCCTTCGCCTAACTTTTTGCCGTGGGCCAACGTGAGTATGTTCGCAAGTTTCGTTCGGCTCGGCGGAGGCTCGCCTTTGGGAATGGATGGTTCGTTGTTGGTCGCATCATTTAGATCACTAAATGTCTTGAGCGTAACCTGAGTGATCGGATTGAGGGACGCGCAGAAGTTATTTTTCTGCGCATTCTGCTTATCGTTGGCCGCGTTCTTGAAACAGCCGGTGTTGCCGCAGAGATAATCGATTCGCTGCGGCCTATGCGTGAACGGTCTTAATTGCAGAGGTAAAGGCTTGCCACACGTTGTGAACTTGAGTTTCCTGGCGCCGGCCCCGATTGGGAAAAGAATCACCGCAAGGATCGATAAGACTAAGAGAGAGAAACGCATTTCCATTTTGATCGCCCTCGTCGAATTCGCCCGCATGCTATAACGATCAAATGGCGGGCAGCAACCGACCCCAGCTTCAGGTTGCCAGAAAACGGGGTAACAGATACGCTAACCAGACTGAGTGATGATTCATTCAGTCAGAATTATGGCCAAAAAGATCTCACGAAACGGATCAGGGGGAAAACGTGAGTCAATCTTGCGCGCGGCTACGCGAGTCTTTGCGCGCAACGGTTATTTCAATTCGAAAGTCGCCGATATCGCGCGCGCCGCTGATGTGGCTGACGGCACGGTGTATCTCTATTTCAAAAGCAAAGAAGAGATACTGCATTCGATTTTCGATCAGAACATCGCGGACGCGATCGCGTCCGGACGCAAACTAATAAGAGCGCTGTCAGATCCACGCGAGAAATTGCGGCGGATCGCCAAGTTACACCTCGAGCGTCTGGGCGCAGACCGAGATCTGGCGGTTGTCTTTCAAGTGGAGTTGCGCGGCTCGACGAAATTCATGGAAGAGTTTTCCGCGGCCGGGTTTGCTGAGTACCTCGATCTGTTGTGCAAGATCCTGGAAGAAGGACAACGCTCGCGCGTTTTTCGCAAAGACCTTAACGCAAAAGTCGTTTCCAAAATTCTCTTTGGCGCGCTGGATGAAATGGCGACGAACTGGATTATCTCGCATCGCAATTACAAGCTCGAACCGATGGCTGATATCGTCATGGACGTCTTTCTCAACGGAGTCAGCGCCTGATGTCCGACAAACTTCAGTTTGTCGATCGGTATCTTATGTCGGCAACCAGCGACAAACTGAAGTTTGTCGAACACCGCGCGCCGCTCAATTCTGATGAGCCCACGACGCTCCTCGAAATCTATGACCGCGTCGTTCGCGATCACCCAAAACCCGACACCCTGAATTATAAACACGACGGCGTTTGGAATTCTGTTTCGGCGGCAGAGATGCTGCAGCGCGCGCGCGATATCGCCGCCGGTTTGCATTCGCTCGGTGTGCGCAAAGGCGACCGCGTGGCAATACTGTCTGAAAGCTGTCTTGAGTGGGTGCTATCGGATCAAGGTTGCATTCTTTCCGGCGCCGTCGGGGTTCCGATATATCCCACGCTGACACCGGCGCAGGTCAGTTACATTCTGAAGGATTGTGGCGCGCGCGTAGTCTTCATTTCGACGAGCGAAAAACTCAAGCAGGTCGAGTCGGAACTCAAACACTGCCCAACGATCGAGCACGTGGTGCTATTCGATTCAAATGATCCAAATCCGGCAACCGTCCTAAGTCTGCGAGAGCTGGAGGAAAAGGGACGCGCGCTTCAATCTCAATTCCCTGAGCTGATTAGCGATCTGGCGAGAAAAGCCAAGCCTGAAGATCTCGCGACGATCATCTACACCTCCGGCACGACGGGCGAACCGAAAGGGGTGATGTTGACGCATGCGAACATGGTTTCGAACCTGATTAGCTCATCGAATCATTTCGAATTTGACGAGAGAGATGTCGCGCTTTCCGTGTTGCCGTTGTCACACATTTTCGAGCGGCAGGCGATGAACATGTATCTGCATCACGGCCTGAGCGTCTATTTCGGATCGCTGGAGACGCTGGGAGAAAACTTGAAGGAAGTTCGGCCCACCGTTTTCGTTGGCGTGCCGCGCATTTATGAAAAGATCATCGCGCGGGTCCAGGAGCGCGCGGCAGAAAAAGGCAAGTTAAATGCGCGCGTCGTCGCGTGGGCAGTGGAAACGGGAAAGCGATGGGGGCGATTATCGGCCAGTCACGGTTCTGTTCCGATCTCGCTCGCCATCAAGCATCGGCTTGCCGATATGATCGTCCTGGAGAAACTGCGCAAGGCGATGGGCAGCCGCATTCGGATTCTCGTTTCCGGAGGGGCGGCGCTTTCCGCCGAGGTCGCGCTGGCTTTTCTCGGCGCGCGTTTGCCGATCGTGCAGGGCTATGGATTGACGGAGACATCGCCCGTGATTACCGCCGGGCGATTGCAGGACAATCGCGTCGGCACTGCGGGAAAACCAATTCGCGACGTCGCAGTTCGCATCGCTTCAGACGGCGAGATCGAGACGCGCGGGCCCCACGTAATGTTGGGTTATTGGAACAAGCCCGCGGAGACACGCGCGGCATTTACCGATGATGGTTGGTTCAAAACAGGCGACATCGGTCGCAAGAAAGAGTTGCTCAAAACTTCCGGCGGAAAATACATCGCGCCACAGCCGATTGAGCAACTAATCAAAAGGTCGCGCTTTGTGAATCAAGTTGTCGTCATCGGCAACGGCCGCCGCTTCCCCGCAGCGTTAATTGTGCCTGACTGGCAACAGCTGGAAGGCTATGCAAAGTACAAAGGTTTCGAGCTATGCTCGCGCGCGGAGTTCCGTCGCGACCCTCGCATCATCGATTTGTTTGCAAGACAAATTGCAGCGCGCACGCAGGACCTGGCCCAATTCGAAAAAATCAAACGCATCGCTTTGCTGGAAAAAGAATTGACGCTTGAAGGCGGCGAGTTGACGCCGACTCTAAAAGTTAAGCGCCGCGTGATTGATGAAAAGTATCGAGATGTGATCGATCGGATTTATGAGGAATAGTTTCGGAGTTCCGCCTTTAGGCGGCAACCAGCCTTGCTGCTGCGATTAAGGCCGCCTGAAGGCGGAACTCCAAACATATTCAAAACTGCGAACCTTCTCGGACCGTAATATCAAAGCCCCCCAGAATCCGATCAGCGGCTTCGATCGATGCTTGCTTAATAGAATATTCTGAATAGACTGGACCATTCTTTGAAGGCAGGGAAACTCCGCCTCGACCATTTTGGTAGATGTGCTGGTGAGTTCGCCCTGAGCGCTTTATCTTCCCAGTCTCCGGCTCGATCACCGTGTAGTCGACAGCTAATTCGTCCTGATTGTTCTTAACTTGCCGGCCTGAGTCCGCGTAGATGCTGCGGATCTCGAGGCTCACCACCCAACGAGCCTTTTCCTGCTTGGCGGCGCGAACTGCGTCGGCGCGATTCATCTTGCCGCCTGAATTTGCGAAAACGATCTCAGCTTCACCCAAACGACGGATCACGTTATCGAGCACCGTGTCGTAAATATAATAAGGAACATTGCTGAATGCATCCTGACGATCGATGCCGACCAGCAACTGCAACTTAGGCGCCGGGGTGGGTTTCTTTTCAGTTGTCTTCGGACCAACAACTGACGGTGTTGCTGTGGTTGTCGACGTGGTCGATCCGCCGGTTGAACGGCGGCCCGATTGCGCCTGCAGCGCGCTGGTCGATGCAAACAGGATTGCAACTGCAATAAAGAATTTCATCTTCATAAGCCGGTTCGCATTCTACCACTGTCAAAGTGACATTTTGATGCAAAAGCCCCCGGCTTAGTTTGTTTGTCGCACGCGCATCTTGTGCGTGAACTCACGGGCGGGACGCCCGTGCCACGCTTTTCAAGGTTGAACCAATACCGCAAAAGCTACCGGGTGAGTGGGTAGTGTCTTACTTTGCGGTTTTCTTTGCGGCTTTGCACCTTTGCGTGAACCGTCGTGCATCAAGAGGTAATCTCACGCAAAGACGCCAAGGCGCAAAGTCAAAATAGGGCACGACCGAATGAGTGGCTGCCGTTTCTTAATTTCCTGAAGATAATCTAGACTCGGAATTTATGAGTGAACATGAGACGCGCGCGCTCAGGATTGTTCGCGTGCGCCAGCAAGGTCGCTACATTCGTTCGTTTGATTTGATGCCTGAGGGCGCGGAAAACGCGCACGGCGTGACGTTTATTCCCGGTCAGGTGGCCGCGCTTCAGGTGGCGGATGAAGAACCGGCGTATTTTGCGTTTGCCAGCGCGCCTGAAGATCGTGAGTTGGAAATCCTGGTGAAGCGAACCATGGGCGCGAGCGTCGCACTATTCGAGATGAAAGAAGGCGATTGTGTCCAGTTATCGGGAGTCGTTGGTCACGGGTTCGACCTGGAGCGCATGAGCGGGCGCGATTTGGTTTTGGTAGCGATGGGCACCGGCGTCGCGCCTTTGCGATCAGCGCTCAGGCATGTTCTGAAACAAAAGGATCAGTTTGGGAAACTGGTCGTGCTTTATGGCGCACGGACACCGGATGATTTTTGTTATCGAGACGAAACCGATAGTTGGGAAGATACCGGAGTCGAGTTGCGCCAGGTCATCTCTCGTCCGGGCGATCATGATTGGTCTGGTCCGACGGGTTACGTGCAATCGTTATTGGACCACGTGCTGCCGGATTTGAAATCGCCGGTGGCGTTGGTTTGCGGTTCACGCGAGATGATCGCGCAGACACGGGATCGTCTGCAGCGGATGGGCTTTCCGGCGGATGCGATCCTCACGAACTACTAGTCATCGTCCGCAGATTACCCAGATAAGAATTAGCCACAAGAAGGCACAAAAGGCGCAAAAAGAATTCAAAATCATTCTCAAGATGGTGATGTCCTATTTTGAGATGCGCCCAAGTCAAGTGAGACGATCCACGAACCCACACCAAAAACGGCTCTTGTGCCTTTTCGTGTGATTTCGTGGATCGTCCTTGCTGGAGCGGAAAAGACAACCCGAAACCAAATATAAGGTACTACCCTCAAGATGATCATTCGATCCGGGGTGCCTCTCGGTTTCGCAATTCTTTTTTATGCTTTTTGTGCCTTTTCGTGGCTAACTCTTTGATCCGCGTTCATCCGCGGCTAATTCTCAGTTCGTCGCTCCAAATCCATGCTTCTGCTTGCACAGCCGGCAGTACGTCGGCGGTTCAAAGTTGTCCATTTGATGCTTGACCGGCTTCACTGTTTTGAGAAAAGCAAAAATCGATTTCAGATCGTCGTCCGTCATCCTGCCGAAGTAATACCAGGGCATCGTTGCACGCAGCGGCCGGGCGCCAACTTTTCCCATGCGCAATGCCTGAATGAACGTCCCCTCGTTGTAATAACCGATTCCAGAAGCGGACGGGGTTATGTTTGTTGAGACCACGTCCCCTTTCGGTTCGTGAAAGAGAAACCCGCCGGCGAATTCCATTCCGGGAATCGGCTGACCTTTCTCTTGCGGCGTGTGACAGTCAGTGCATGCTCCCATCCTGACGAGGTAAGCGCCGCGCGCTACATCTGAAGATTGATCAGGCGGGGCCACGGGGCCAGTCACCGGCTCGGGCATGTTCTGCGTCAGAAAGTTAAGCGGGAAAGGCATCTTTGTCGCCGGCAGCTGATTGCGCACCGGTGGCACGCTACGAATATAAGCGATGATAGAAGCAAGATCCTCATCGGACATCTGGCGATAATCAGGGTAAGGCATGACGGGAAACAACGCGCGACCATCATGGCCAA
>QHXH01000794.1 GCA_003222855.1 Acidobacteriota bacterium | reverse complement strand
ATTGTTTCGATTACACGCAAGACATACCAAAGAAAATTCCGTCTTTTCTCGCCTCAGGACCGTTTTGTGAAAGTAGCCCAGCCTTTCAAGGCTGGGTACGCGACAACGAGGACCGAAACAGTCCCGCAAGGGACGAAAGAAAGATTCTGGCGTCCTGACGGACTAGTTAATCCGATGAAACCATTTTCCCAGCGCTAAAGCACTGGGCTATTCTCATGATGTCATCCCGAACTCGCATGAAACCATTTTTCCTTTTTGCACCCGGTGCAGGTGCGCCGTCTTCGCATCCGTGGATGCAGCGTTGGAAGCAACGTCTCAGTGAAACCGGCAACGTGGAGACGTTCGTCTACGATTACATGCGCCAAGGCCGCAAGCGTCCCGATCGTTTGCCGCAACTAATCACCGCGCATCAAAAAGCTTTAAGCGAAGCGCGCGTGAAAGCATCCGCGCCGATTTTCTTAATCGGCAAAAGCATGGGCGGACGAATCGGTTGCCACGTTGCGCTGGAAGAAGAAGTGAACGGACTTATCTGCCTCGGGTATCCGCTCTGCGCGATCGATTCTTTTCGTTCAAGGGACGCGCGACCGGCTTTGTCCGCTGGATTTATTGGAAGAGGTCCGCTCAGAAATGAGCGCGCCGAATTTTCTTCACGTTGTTGAAGGAGGCGACCATTCGTTACTCGTTAGAAAAAAAGACCTCGCGAATAAGACCCAGGAGTATGTCGATCAAAGAATCGCGCGCGCGATCAATGATTTTGTCGCGCGGCTATCAACTTAGCGGCAGCCAGTTGCCCGGTTGCGGAACGGGCTTGGTCCCGTTGAGCGAGAGGTAAGTGTATTCCTGCAGCAGCCGCTCGTAGTCGGAGAGCAGTTTCATCGCGTCATTCGGCTTGAGGAAATCGGTCTTGATCGCGACATCGATCTGCGCCTTCAACAGCTGCATTAACTGGACCTTGTCCCACTGCGTCATCGCGAGCACTTCGCCGATCGTGCTGCCTTCGATCACTTCCTCGATGTACCAGCCCGATTCTTCATCGGGATCAAGAAACACGTGCGCTTCGGTGACACGCCCGAAAAGATTATGCAGGTCGCCCATGATGTCCTGGTAGGCGCCGACCATGAAGACGCCGAGATAATAAATTTCGCCGGGAATGACGCGATGCAGCGGGAGGGTGTCGCGCACGTCCTGCAAATCGGTGAACTTGGAAACCTTGCCGTCCGAATCGCAAGTGATGTCGACGATGGTCCCTTGTCGATCTGGCGGCGTCGTCAGGCGATGAATCGGCATGATCGGAAAAAGTTGACCGAGCGCCCA
>QHXH01000148.1 GCA_003222855.1 Acidobacteriota bacterium | reverse complement strand
CGCTGGTGAACGTAGCTTTCTTTCCCGCTTTAACGACATCATTTTTATTATCGCTGAGCACGACTCTTCCCTTTCGCACAAACAATTCGGTCGTGCCCGGCGTCGCGTTAATCCTGTAAATACCGGCGCGGATGATCGTCATTCGTTGTTGTTCAGTAAGAATGGGAATCCGCAGCTCGAGGCGGTCAGGTCCGGTAGCTTCGATGATCGCGCTTCCCTTGTTGATTCGCACCAGAAGATTGTCGAGCGAAGTATCAACCATCACGAACTCACTCTTTTCCGCGAGCCGCAGATACGTGCCGGGATTTAGGAGCACCTCAACCTGGCTGCCCAGACTGGTGGTGACTATGTCACCAGACGCCAGATCATCCTGGCTGTTGAGCAATCGCGACTTTTGGCCCGTGCTCTTGACCGAAACTCGCCCGGTCACTGCGTTGACGCCGCCGGCCTTGGCGGAAATTCCGAAGCGCTCGCGATTTTGTCCTTGCGCGAACGTCGCGAACGCAACTACAGCTACCAACGCAGCACAGGTTTTCGGCATGCAGACGGAGATTTTCATAGCGGCCTCCTAAAGAACTCGAGCGGTTCGGGGAAAGTGGCCCAAGTATACGCTGTGATCGTCATATGTCCAACCACTTCTTACAACTCACAGTAATGGATCTTGTTTCGTCGCCGGCTGTGACGGATTCACATGAATAGCGTTGTCAGTCGAATCCAGATAAAAGTGCCGGCTACCCGTCACCGGCGCCGTTTGAGTCGTCTGTGGATCGGCGTTAACAATAAATTCATTTTCGCTCGCCGTCATCGCGAAGCGATAGCCCCTCATAGTCGGATTCGATCCGGTGAATCGCTGATCCAGAAACCCCGCTTGCACGAGCGAGTCAAAATCTCCATACGCGCCGCGCGTAGCTTTCGCCTCAGTTTGTGCGGTAGCAATTGTTCGCAGCGTTTGAATGGCGGACCCTTCATCAGCCGCGCCCACGGCTTTGGGAAGAGCCCGGACACCTTCAGAAGAATTGGAGCAAGCGGCTAGTAAACACCAGACAAGAAGCAGCAGCCATATTCCACTTTTGACTTGGAATCGATTCGTCAAGTTAAGCCCTCCTCTGCACACGCGGCGCACACTCACTGTTTACTCTCGTAATATCCTCGCTTTGAATGAACCTCAAGCTCAGGATGGCCGATGAGCTGCAACGTCACTGTATGCCACATTCCATCATGCCCGCGATTCGTCGGCCGGTACCCGATACTGTACACGGTACTGAGGTCGCGAACCACCTGCGCGTATACCTCGTTTAGGTCTTTCAACTTTGCCGCGCGATAGACTTTATTACCGCTTTCGGCAGCGAGGGTTGCAAGTTGTTCACGCGCGATCGCGTACGCGCTCGCCGGAGTACTGTGCGGGTTCGCTTCTTTCTCAGTGTCGAGATAGATCGGAAGTACGATCGTATCGAAGTGACGGATATCATCCAATAGCTGATCGAAAGTGATCTTTGATCCATCACCATAAACGCCCGGCAGCGCGTTATCGACACCGTCAGTCATTACGACGACGGCGCTGCGCCGCTTCTCAACCCGCGATTGGACGACCACATGATCCAAAACGAAAGCCAACGCATCCCAGAAATTCGTCCCGCCGATGGGCTTTTCAATGTGGTCGATGCTTTTCCTGAGCGCCGCGCGATCTGAAGTTAGCTTCGAAATCATTTGAATATCTGCGGAGAAAGTTAAGATCGCGATTCTATCTCCAGGCCGCGCGGCATCAATGAATCGCCTTGCAGACTTGCGAATCAGCCCAATTTTGTCAGCGGTCGATCCAGAAAGATCCAGCAACAGCACCAGGTCGAATGGGGATTCGCCCGACGCAAAAAATGAAATGTCCTGGGTCGCGCCATCATCGAGCACGGCAAAGTCCTTCTGCTCAAGCGCGATCATATTTGCCGCGGATTTGCGATTAAAGACGCTGACATTCAGATTTACCAGATCGGTATCGATTCTGACGACGTCGGCAGGCTCCGCGCTCTGGGCAGAAACAGTGAGCAGTGAGCAGTAAGCGGTAAGCAGAAAAATCATCACCGACCAAACAGCAGTCGTTGAGTAACGGTCAGTCTTGATCGAGGAGAATTTCAAAAGTTTCTTCTGCCCACTGCTTACCGCCTACTGCTCACCACTTACTACACTTTCTTTCCCTTACTTCGCGAAATATCCTCGTTTGCCGCGCGCGACGGCGTTGGGTCGATTGACGTTCACGCGAATTGTTCGCCACGCGCCATCGCGAACTTTGTTGGTTGGGCGGTAGGCCAGAGTATAAAGGGTTCCCAGATCAGCGACGACACGATCGTAAGCCCCGGCTAAATCTTCCAGCTTCTCGCATTCATAAAATGCACCGCCGCCCGCATTCGCTAATTCTCTCATCCGATCGTGCGCAAGATCGAATGTTTCCTGTTGAATATCCAGCGGACTCAACGGCTCATAGCTTTGGGTATCAGTCCAGATCGAATAGATGACGCCGTCAAATTCTTTTGCCCGCCGGATCATCTCCTCGTAGGAAAGTGTCGACCCTTCGCCCGTCACGTTCGGCAGGACGCTGTCCAGGCCGTCGCTGATCACCACGATTGCGTTGCGCCGCGAATCCCTGGCTTCGCGAAACACTTCGTCGAGCGAAAACGCGACTGAGTCGTACAGTTTTGTGCTGCCATCGGGTTTTTGGATCGCGCGAATCCTTTGCCGCAAAGCCTCATGATCATTGGTTAAGGGAGAGACGACGACCTGGCCGCCGGCAAAGGTAATAACTCCGATTCGATCGAACGGCCGGGCCGCTTCGACGAAATGCAACGCCGCGGATTTGATCAAGTCAACGACTTTTGTTGTCGAACCGGAAAGATCGATCAGCAGCACGAGATTGAATGGCGCGGACGCAGATTCAAAGTGTGCGATCTGTTGCTGAGCATTGTCTTCGTACAAACGAAAGTCGTCCTTCGTTAGATCGTTCACACCTCGGTTCGTCCCACGATCCACGACGCTGACATTAAGGCCGACCAGCTCAGTATCGACGCGAATCACGTCGCCTTCGGAAATCTCTTCCGGGGTTGTCGTGGCCGGCGCCGGTGTTCCGGCTGCGGCCTTATTCCGCTGTGGGCCAACCAGATCGGGACGCTGCTTGGGCGGGGGCGTTTCGGTGGCGTCAAGCGGAACCGTGCGCGTGGGCGCAGAGAACACTGTGCGCGCAGTCGCGGCGGCTCCAGTGCTGACGTTGATGTTTCCGGCTTGTGAGTAAAGTCGGACCGACGTAGTCCCAGAACCAATTCGGCCCTGCAACTGAGGACTGAGGCCACGATTCACAGCCAACGCTGCAATCGAAGATGTAACGTTTCCCGTTTTTGAATCCGCCACCAAAGTTGCGTCCGAATTCAACGGCAGATCGATGCCAATCTCACCTGAAAAACTTTGCGCTAAGAGCGCCGCCGGTAAACCCCGAACCTGGACGGCGCCATCTCCCGTCTGAATTGCCAGGTGCGCGCGAGCGGGAACATGTAACTGAAGATTGACGCGCGGAGCGGCCTTTGGAGCACGCGCCAGTCGAATCGAAAGCAAGGCTTCGCCGCGATCGACAACCGGCGGCGTAGCCGTCAACTCTCCGTTATCAGCAATGGCGGAAACCGAAACATAACTCTCCTGCCAAATCTCGGCCATCACGGCGCCGCGGAGATTCTCGACCCGCAGATTCCCATTAGCCGGCAATTCAAACCGGAGTTCGCCATTGCTTTGAATAGTCGCCGTGGCAGTCGCCGGTCCAATTGTTTGAAGCGAGACGAAAGCGCCGATTGCCGTCACACAGACGAATTTTCGCAGAGTTAATAACGGGGAGAATTGATCTGAATCCCGATAAAGCATTCGGAAACGTAGCAGACTTCAATTCGATTCAGGGTGCTGATTCAGTTTGGGGTGTCACGCCCATCCCGCGCGTGTTTCATTGGCGAGACGCCCGTGCCACTCTGAACAAGTACTCGATGCAGCCACAGATTGACACAGATTCACACAGATATGAAACAAACCCGGGTCATCACTCGCGATCCAACATCGACTGAGGTTTTGCCTGAGGCTTCGGTTTGGGTTTAACGGCCTCACCAAACTCTCCGAGCCGCAGCAGCAGGTTTCCATAATTCGATGCATACGCCAGGCCGTCCTCTTTGCTTACCACGCCGCCGCGAATCAGTTTTTCGATTTGACCGTCAAAGGTTTGCATGCCTTCAGTTTCGCCCTGTTCCATCGCATCGACGAGCGACTTTCCTTCTGTTTCGCCGCGTTCAATGTATTCGCGTGTGCGCGATGTTGCTTTCAGGACTTCGACGACGGCAACGCGGCCATTAGCGTCGATGCGCGGCAAGAGGCGCTGTGAAATGATGTAGCGGAACGATTGGGCCAAGCGGGTGCGGATTATTTGCTCTTCATTTTTTGGAAAGACACCAATGATACGTTCGACAGTCTTCGCGGCGTCGATGGTGTGCAGCGTAGAGAGCACCAGATGCCCCGTTTCGGCCGCTTCCATGGCGACTTCCATTGTTTCGCGATCGCGCATTTCGCCGACCAGGATTACTTTCGGCGCCTGTCGCAAGGCCGCTCGCAAGGCCAGCGCAAAGTTGGGCGTGTCTGAATACAGCTCGCGCTGGTGAATCGTCGAATTCTTGTGCATGTGCAGGAACTCGATCGGATCTTCAATCGTGACGATGTGATAAAACTTTGTTTCATTGATCAGATCGATAACTGCTGCGAGCGTAGAACTCTTGCCACTGCCGGTCGGACCGGTCACCAGCACAATACCGTTCTTCAACTCAACAATCTCGAGCAATTGCTTTGGCAGACCGAGTTCCTCGAAGCGCGGCGGCCGTGTCGGAATCACGCGCATCACGATTGCGTGCGTTCCGCGCTGCTTGAAAATGTTGACGCGAAACCGGTTTATGCCGGGCAGGCTGAACGAAACATCGATCGATCCCAGGGTGTCGAGGCCTTCAGCCGCCTTGGCGTTGTCGCCAATGATGATTTTCGCGATCGCTAAGGTTTGCCCGGGCGTAAGTTTTTCGATTCCAGGGATCGGAACCGGTTGCAGCTTGCTAACCAATTCTACCTGCGGCGGGCGCCCGGGCGAAAAAATCAAGTCGCTTACCTTATCTGAGACCGCGAGCATCTGCTGAAGGACTCGCACCAGGTTCAACGGCGCCGGATTTGGCGTCGCCGGTTCGGGGTTTTGGGTTTCCAATGTTGTGCTCATCGAGGTGTAGGCGTAGTAACTGGCGTGGTTTTAAAGAGCTTTGATAATAAAGAACGTGACATCGTCATGCGCCCCGCGGCCTTCGGTCCAGGCCGTCAGCTCACGATGAATGAAATCAATCATTTCGCGTGCCGGCAAATGACGACACTCGCGCACGGCTGCAACCAATCGATCGCGCTCATATTCTTCGTCGCTCGAATTCATCGCTTCCGTTACGCCGTCCGTGTACAGGACAAAGACCTCCCCTGGCTCGATCGTTTCAAAATATTCATAGTAACGGCTGTCGCGAAACATTCCCAGCGGCACGCCGCCCCGCTCTTCGAATCGCTCAGTGCCGTCAGCTTTCATCAGCAGCGGCGGACTGTGCCCGGCGTTGGAATAAGAGAGCGTGCGATTCGTCGCATCCAAAATGCCGTAAAAAGCAGTGACGAACTGATTGCGCTCGATCGATTCCCAAAGCAAATAATTGACCTTCGACATCGAGATGTGCGGCGCGTATCCGATGTGCGTGGCCGCCCGCAAGCTTGCCCGCAGGAACGACATCAACAACGCCGCCGGCACACCTTTGCCGGAAACATCCGCGATCACGATTCCGATCTGATCGTCATAGATGCGCACCCAATCATAGTAATCGCCGGAAACCTCTTCGGTCGGAAAGTTGTATGCGCTGATATCGAACCCTTCGAGCTCGGGATCGCGTGCCGGCAACAGCTCCAGTTGGACCTGTCGCGCAACCTCAAGCTGTGTTTCGAGTCGTTGTTTCTCGATCAACTGGTCGTGCAGCATTACCTTCTCGATAATGATGGCAACCTGGGATGCCAACAGCATCAGCACTTCCAGGTCATCGTTCGAGTAAGCATTCAACTCGTCGCTCTCGAGATCGAATACCCCGATTACTTCGCTGTTTGAAATGATCGGCGCGACCATCTCGGAATTCGTGCGCGGGCGCGCGTTGATGTAGCGCGGATCTCTGCGCACGTCCTGCGACACGTAAGGCTTGCCCGTCACCGCGACGTGGCCAATCAGGCCCTCGCCCATCTTCAGGTGCAGCTCCTGCAAATCATCGATCTCGTAACCGCGCACGGCCTGGGTGTGAAAGACACAGGTTTCATCCAGCTTCCCATCCGTTTCGAACAGGGGCTGTGAACACTTAACGAGATAGATTCCTGCGGCATCGTACGGAATCAACGAGTCGAGCGTGTCCATCACAAGGTTCAGCACTTCATCAAGATCGAGCGACCGGCTGATGGTCTTCGTGATGTCGAGCAGCATGCGGAGCTTGTCGATGGTGGACAAGCCGGCGACCCTTTTCTGCATTGTTTCTGGCATAGACAAATGACTTACGCGCAGCCTCGAATTCGATTATACGTGTTCGGCGCGAGTCGTAGAAGCACGTTTGTATTCTTTCCACAAATGCGTGACTTTGATTCGGTATTCAACCAATTGACGGCTCACGCCAAAGTGTCTGGCGATCTCGCTGGCCCGCCGGCCCTGAATGACGAAGCGGCGTAAGGCTTCGTAAGGAACTAAAGCAGCGGCGCCTACAGCGTAAGCGGCCTCTTCGTCATCGTGATTGTAGTCGCGAGCGAGTGTTTGCTTAGAAGGAGAACCCTCCTTGACCGCCCCACTCCAGCCGGGCTGCCCGGGTGGGGACCCCGGGGCTGGGTTTCTGCCGGGATCCTCTGCACCCTCCCTCACGGTCGGGTTTCTGCCGATGATGGCGAGACGATTTGGTTGGTGGCCCAAAAAAACATGCGCAACCTCTTCCATCAAGGTGGCGCGATTTCTTTGCTTGCCGTGCGCGGGATTTAGAATCACCAATCGCCAACCGTTCGGCAAAGGTCGCGAACAGGCGCCACCCGACCACTCGTCCGCGGCCTCGCCCAACAGGTGGGCGCGCGACTCAGGCGATAGACCTTCGATGGTGTCGAAGTCTACGACCAAAAGCTTCGCGAACTTTGCAAGCCAAGCGCGCGCAGCTCAAATTCTTTTCGCTTTTCGCTGGGAGGCAGGGGATTCAGCACGAAGCATTATAACACCGCGTTTGGAGTCCCGCGTTCACGCGGAATCTTATCCTTCAACAAAAAGGCCGCCTAAAGGCGGAACTCCAAACCATCGCCTATCGCTTCTTAGTCGAACTGAACTGCGCGTACGCGACGCGGAACAATTCTGACAGTGCCCTGGCAGTTTCGGGCGACAGATGTTTGTCCGCGCGCAGGTGTGCTTCAACGATCTCAGGCGTCGACTCGTGCGGATAGTACACCACCGGGTTCGGATCAGAAACGCTTCGATGTCCGTGATGCATCACCCGCTCAATCGGCATGTCGAGCCATGACGCAAGACGGGCAATGTTGTCGGCGTCGGGCTTGCCCGTGCCGTTTTCGATGCGTGATAAGGTCGAGGCCGACACGCCAGTTTTATCGGCGACGTCACGCAGGCTCAAGCCCTGTTGCTCGCGCCGGCGACGAACCGCATTGCCCAGCTCAGAAGTATTGACTCCAGTTTTCTTCACCATGGGAGAGAAGTGTAGCACTCATCGAGTTTTAGCTGCAAGACTTTGTTTTATTGTTGGGACAAGAGGCGGGCACGCGATAAAGCTCGGCCTGTAATTCCGCCAGCGCGCGGTCCAAATCTCCCGGCGCGTGCTGCGCTCGCTGACGATGAATAATCCACCATTCGAGCTCGAGCTGCGCAGCTCGATCGACGTCGAAAGGAATGTCACTCATCTTGCGCACGGCGCTGTAAAACTTAATCAAGTCTGGCAGCGCCTTTTCGTAATCCGATCGCTCTTTCCCTTCTTTGAATACAAACGCGGCATTGGCTGCATAGTAAGCAACCAGGTTCGATTTGACCGGCGTCATGTGATATTGGCTGCGCAGCAGTTCGGTCATTTGATTGAAGAGCCGCACGCGCTGCTTCTCGTAATAAGATCGCCACATCGCTGTTTCCAAACGCGCGACCTCGTCGGGATCGAATTCGCGCATGTGCGTCGTGCGTGGCCAGAAAAGATCGTAAAGGACCGCGCAGATCACCAGCGCGAGAATCAACGCGATCACGCGCACGAGCACTTTTCGTAGTGGACGTCTGCTCGACATTTCGTTGCGCGACATGATATTTCAAAGTAGGTTCACAAAAGCAAGTGTCAGAAGCCCGAGCGTAAGCGAGGGCAATTCTCGCCAGAAGCACGCTGATGTAAGTGGCCCTCCCTGACGGTCGGGCTTCTGACACTATTTAAGGATGATAAAGATGGCTTACACACACCAGGAATTAAAACATAAGACGCTGGCCGAGCTGCGGGACATCGCCAAAGATATCGAGCACGAAGCGGTTCAGGGTTACACCCAACTAAATAAAGAGCATTTGGTCGTGGCCCTTTGCAAAGCCCTTAACATCGACATGCACGAGCATCACCAGGTTGTCGGTGTCGATAAGGCCTCGATCAAATCGCGCATCAAGGCGCTGAAAAGCCGGCGGGACGCCGCGCTGACGGCGCACGATCACGCAGCACTCAAAAAAGCCCGTCGCGGCATTCATCGCTTGAAGCGCCAGATTCACAAGGCTACCGTGTAAAAATCTTCACAGGCTTTGCCGGCGTAGTCACTAGTGATCTCTGCAATCCTAACGCAAGCAAAGCCTAAGAAATTTGTGTATTAATCGACCGGCATCCTTGCTAACCTTCATTAGGCGACTGTCTGCGGAAACTTGTCCTTGCCTCACCTCAGCTAATTGAAGCGGGCCTTAATATGTTTGGAGGAACAAGGAAGATGAGAAGCAAAGTATTGTTAACTATCGGAGCAGTTTTCGTCGGGATTGCGTTTGTCCTCGCTACGGCGCCGAACGCTGCGGCACAAGGAAAAGGTCACGGCAGTGGGGGCGGCCGCGGCGCTTCACCAGGCGGTCCACCAAGCGGGGTGGGCGTTGATCGCGGGATTGATCGGTCTTCGGATGCGTCGATGGGGCGAGCAGATACCGGACGCGGCAACGCGTCAGATAGATCCGGCGGTCGATCGTCCGCGGGATTGGATCGAGCGCGCGTGGCCGGCGACAATCTCAGAAACGCTGATGACGAGTTGCGACGAAATCCGAATCTCGGATCCGATCTTCATGTGAATGCAAATGATCTGCGCGCTGGCTATCAGGCAGCTCTGGTGGCGAATCCAAATTTGACCTTTGGCCAATATGTTGCCGCCACCAGGCTGGCGCAGAATCTGGGCGGCAGAAACCCGGGCATTACGCGTACTGCGATCCTAAACGGTTTGGCGAATGGCGAGAGCATCGGTCGCACGCTGCAAGATTTGGGCGTGAGTAAAGTCGACGCCAAAGCGGCAATCAAGCAGGCTGACCTGCAAGCGAAGCAGAGCAAACGGCGAAGCTGAGACTAAATCAGTACGTAATGCTGGTAAGCGCGCGATCGTTAGGTTGCGCGCTTTTTCTTTGCCTCATTCGTATGACCGCCGGCTTGGGTAGTGGCCTATTTGAAATTCTCTGCGCCCCCTCTGCGTTCTCTGCGCCTCTGCGGTGAGTGTTTTCAAACCTAATTCACCGCAGAGACGCTGCGGTCGCGGAGAATGCGCAGAGAAAAACCGAAATTAGGGCACCACTCCAGCTTGCTTAGCATTGACTTTCATCGCGAAGTGGCATAGAAAACTTCCCGCAAAGTTTCCCTTTCAGAACTGAATAATCCGTAAAGAGGTAGCGCTCATGAAGCAAGCTATCAATATCAACGTCAATGGTGTCGATCATCGGTCGGAAGTCGAGCCGCGAATGTTGCTCGTGCATTATTTGCGTGACGTTTTGGGCCTGACCGGAACACACGTCGGCTGCGAGACGTCGATCTGCGGCGCGTGCACTGTGCTGGTCGACGGTCAGGCGGTGAAGTCATGCACGATGTTTGCCGTCCAGGCCGATGGCTCGAACATGACGACGATCGAAGGACTCGCGACCAACGGCACGCTGCATCCTGTGCAAGAAGGTTTTTGGGAGAAGCACGGCTTGCAGTGTGGTTATTGCACACCGGGAATGATCATCGCGGCGAGTCAAATCATCGATCGCAACCCGAATCCCACGCGTGATGAGATTCGTCACGGGCTGGAAGGCAATCTCTGTCGCTGCACGGGCTATCAACACATCGTCGAAGCAGTCGAATATGCAGCGAAGAAAGTCCAGACTTAGCAAGACAGTGAACCGAATTTTCGGGCCGGGGACCGAACGTTTGAAAAGGAGCGTCAGGGATGAACACACGACTTCGGCCAGTCGGCGCGCTTGCGACCTGCGCCTTACTTGTGAGCATGGTCTTCACGTCTGCCGACGCGACCCGGTCCCCGGCGACGACGATAAAGCGGAAGGGTGGACAAGTCACTCGCGGTGAGATC
>QHXH01000147.1:4762-6987 GCA_003222855.1 Acidobacteriota bacterium | reverse complement strand
GAGTATTGAAGATCGCATTCTGGCGAATCAGAATCTGTTCGGTTGCGCCCACGTCCTCTTTGAAGATTGGTGCGATGCCATCCGACAACCAGACGATCGTAGCTTGCAAGTTCGGACGCTTCTCTTCGACGAGATGCGTTGCATCCCGAGTAGCGCCGGCCATGTCATAGATGTTGTCCAACTCGATGTTGACTTTGCCGCTGCTGCTCACCCGCCTGATATTCACTGAGCCGTCCTTCTTGATTGTGCGCGTGATGACCGCGCCGTTCTTGCCCTTGATCGTCTCAGTCTCGATCACGTCATTTTCCCTGGGCTTGTCCGGGGCCATCGTTTTGGCAGAATCGCTGGACTTGTTCTTGTCCGTGTCCGAACTCAACCTGATGCTTGCATTGCCTTCGCGGTCAGGACTGTTCGGATCGTGCTTCGAGGCGTTGTTCTTATCAGACTCTGGCGAGGGAGCGACGAGCACAGGTATGCGCGCCAAAGCAGTCTCAAGCTGCGTGCGATCGCGCGTAAATTCGGTAAGCCAAATTGCCTTGCCGTTTCTGATCGCAGCGGCTTTGTCATCGACAGTGTTCAGGTTAATCGCGAGAATTGCCACCTCGTCTCCCGGCGGAAGCTTCACCAATTCATCAACGATCGCCGCGCGCACTTCATCCCGTTTCAAAAAGCGGCCGGCACCGTCATCACGTAAATCGAGAATCAGGACCAGCGCCAGAGGCTTGCGCGCCTGGCCTTCACTGTTGAAATAAGAGATCGTCCGCGGCTTCCCGTCGTCGAATAACTCAAAATTCTCGGGCCTGAGATTTGAGATAGGAATTCCGGTCTTCTTGTCTTTGACGAGCGCATCCATAAAAACGACACGCGTGCGAATTTTGATCGTGTCGGCGAGGTCCTGGGCAAAAACCGCGGGCGTTGCCAAGAGCGCCAGTATGAGAATGACACCCATTCGGAGTGAGGCGCGAGTTGAACGAAAGCGCCGGTTCGATTCTTTGCGGCTTTGCGCCTTTGCGTGAGTTGAGGTTCGTGCGTTCATTATCTTCTCCTGATAGTTTTCAGTTTCTCGGCCGGGCTTTCCGACTTGCCCGCCCGCTACCGCAGGCGGTTCTGACATGCCCTCCCTGACGGGTGGGGCTACTGCCTAACTACGGATCGCTGATCGTTGCTTCGTCGGTTAATGCTTTACCCATTTCGTCGGGACTTTTCATCAAGTCTGCGAGGATCTGTGGCGCGACCGTCGCTTGAACGACTGTGGCTTCGTTTTTCTCGATTGTAATTATCAGCACGTGAAAATTCTTACCGGCGTCGCGCACATAAACATAGGTCTGCTCTTCGTTTTTCGGCGCCAGTGTCTGGACCAGCGCTGACCATTCCGCGGCGAGCGCGGTTTGCATGGCACTCTTAAAGCTGGCGATCTGGCCATGTGAATTGAAGGTCTGATCTTCAAAGAACGCGACGCGAACGCTGCCGGCCTCTGCCAATTTCTTGTATTCGCCGCCGCGGATCTTCGCCGCCGTTCGCACGGCTTTCACTCCGGCGCGCGCCAGCAAAGGAATGTTCTGATGCTTGACGTGATAGAACTGCTCGATGACCTTCACGGCGTCATTGAAGCCGTCACGGTCGGCGCGCGCGGAAAATGGCGTCGCCAGCGCAAGCGCGATTAGTAAAGACGTTGTCAACAGTTTCGCCATCACGGTTATTTGCCGGTCTTCGGTTTCGAGGGCGGCAGATTTAGAAAAGGAACACCGAATGAGCCTTCAAGCTGGCTTAACTTTTCCAAATTGATTGGCCCAACGATATTGACGACTGTGAATTCCTTAGGCTCGGCGCTGACGACTGCCAATCCGGCAATCTCGTCGCCGACTGTCATTAGATAAACCTCGACGTTGTCGCCATCTTTTTTGCTTTTGATGCCAATGATCTTGTTCCAGCTACTGCCGCGGAGCTGTGAAAGAACCGATTCAACTTCAGTCGCGGAATATTCATTCTCTTTTTCGAAAGAGAAGCTCTTGACGTAGATTCCTTTGACGTTCTTGATCAGATCGCGAATCTCGGCATCATCAGTATCTTTGCCGGAAAAGAATTTCGCGGTGGTCTGCATCAGATGTTCGTCCAGCTTTACGTCCACTGTTTCACTCGCTTTGTTGGCAAGCATGTCGAGCTGATCGAGCTGGAGCTTCGCGCCTTGCGCCATCGCGGTCGCGACGCCGCCCATTAAGAGCACC
>QHXH01000147.1:0-4564 GCA_003222855.1 Acidobacteriota bacterium | reverse complement strand
TCCGGCCGTTTATTGATTTCTTCGCTGGGTGGCGTTGAAATCGCTGTCGCATTTTCCCGAGGTGGCGTTTGATTCGTGGCCGGGAAAGATTGCGGGCCGCTATTCGCTTGAATAGTTGTTCCCGAATGCGAAATAGCGAAACGAATCCAAAGGCCGCCCCCGATCATGAGAAGCGCAATTGCCGCGGCGATCGCCATCGGCAGAAACAAGCGGTTACCGCGAACCTTGATCGTCGCGGGAATCTCCAACTGCCGCGGCTGATACCGCAACGTGCCGAGAAGCTCTTCCAGCTCTTGAATGTCAGCGTCCGGTTGGCCCGTTCGATCCCAAAGATAATTGTCGTTCATAGCTATTCCTATTTTCCCGCCCGCTGCCGCAGGGGGTTCTCCCTCACGGTCGGGCTCCCGACATACCCATTCTTTCACGCAGTAATTTCATTCCGCGATGCAGGTTCACGCGAACTGACGCCGGCGTTAACCCTGTGCGCGTGGCGATCTCCGGTCCCGTCATGCCTTCGACAAATCTCAGCACCAGCGTTTCTCGATAGGCATCGGGAAGCTGCCGAATCAAATCGAGCACTTCTTTAGCCGTGCGGTTCAGCGGCTTCGCGACGGCTGTCTGTTCGTCAACTTCAACCGTGTTGCGCGACGCCCGATGAAAATCCATCGCTCGATTGCGCGCAATCATCGCGATCCAGGGACCAAACGCCGTTGGGTTACGCAGCGTGTGCAACTTTTTCAATGCGTGCAGAAAAATGTCCTGGACCAGATCGTCGACTTCATCGCGCGGCACGCGCGCCAACAAAACTCCGTGCACCAGCGGCGCGTACATCTCGTACAGCCGGCCGAATCGATCATGTTCTCCATTCAGTACCGCCCGAACCAAAGTCTGTTCGATCGGCTCGTCGATTGTCTGGGGAGAGCGGAATGCTCCTGTCATCAGTAACATCTCCGCGGTGGTTTCGGCCTCGATCATTGAAACGCCTTTGGAATTATTCGATCCCGCAATCGTGATTCTGTTTACTGCTTCAGACATGGCTAAGACGGGAATCGCAGAGAGAGTGTTAACAGGGTGTCAGAAGCCCGCGCGTTAGCAAGGGCGACGATTGATTGAGAGGCCCTCCCTAACGGTCGGGCTTCTGATACGCTCGTACGCCGGCGCGGGCGAATAGTTTCGCGCGCCAAATCACCACGGTAGAGATGACGAGCGCGATCGTACAGGCGGCGCCGCCCTCGATGCCGTAAGCGCCGCCAGTCAGCCAATCAGGTCCGGCGTTCATCGCCTTTAATAAAGGAGCAGGAGCGATGCGCTCGATGCCGCTCACGGGCAAACCAAGTAATGAAGCCTGGGCCCAGTTCCACGACCAGTGCAAGCCGAAAGGCAGCCACAAACTTCGGGTGCGCAGATAAGCGACCGCGAGCCACAGTCCTGCCAGCGCGGTGTTAACGAATGTAAATCCCGGCACTGCGTTGGGATTTTTCAAATGCGCGGCCGCGAAGGGAACCGACGTGAGCACGATGCCCAGCCAGGCGATATTTGCCCGCGTCAATGTTTGCAACACATAGCCGCGAAAAAGTATCTCTTCGGCAGCGGCGGCAAACAAGAAAATCAAGATGGAAACGAACAGAGTTTCGCCAATCAGCCTGAATCCCGCGGGATCGAAACTGAAGCGAATGCCGCGCGTTAGCGTGGTCAGCAGCGCCGCCACAAACAGCGAGGCAGCCCCGAGCGCAGATCCGATTAACAGATTCTTTAGC
This sequence comes from Acidobacteriota bacterium, assembly GCA_003222855.1. Taxonomy (GTDB): domain Bacteria; phylum Acidobacteriota; class Blastocatellia; order Pyrinomonadales; family Pyrinomonadaceae; genus UBA11740. Next base: position 2,807 of record QHXH01000147.1, on the reverse strand, counting down.
CAGCCTTGATGCGGTGAGCAGCCCAGGGCCGCGAATGGCAGGTCTTCCAGTAGCGCGCCGCAGGCCCATCCGATCAGGAGCGCAGAAATCAAAATCGCGCCGTGACCCGCGGCGACGCCCCAGAGAGTCTCGCCAATTTCCAGGGTGGAACGATTTAGCGCGGTGGAAAGCGCGATTACCAACAAGAGGTGCGTTATCTGAAGACAAATAAGAAATGCGACAACGAAGATTGCGAGACGCCAGCCGCTTCGTAAGTGGCCTTCACGATCGATGAAGAAGTTGTATGCTTCCATTGGGTGCGCGCATTCTAGCATTGAGAAAGGCGGTAGCCCGACCGTAAGGGAGGGCGTGAACTTCGTTGAATGAACGCCCTCCCTTACGGTCGGGCTACTGCCGCGAGACCTGTAACGATATCAGGTCAAGACCGACCTGCGCGCAAGCTAACAGCTTGCGTTACGTCAATGCTAAACTTTGTCGCAATCATTCGGCACTACCGCAACCATCTTCTGTGAGCACGAACACGAATCAATCAGAGGCCCAACGCAAGTTGCGAACACGTCGTACTGGTGCCTGGCTACTCACCGGGATTGTGGCGCTCTTGCTCGCCCTCATCGCCGCGCAGCAACTGTTCAATCTCGGACCGCTGCTGCCACCTGAAACAGGTTCTGACACGCTGCTGCTGTACGCGCTTTCGTCGCTTAACTTCGCGGCGTTCATGGTCTTCAGCTTCATCCTCCTGCGTAGCTTACTGCGGCTGCGCCGCGAGCGGCGCGAACGTCAACCCGGGTCGAAGATTCAAACCCGGCTGCTTATCTATTTCATCGGGCTGAGTTTGCTGCCGATCACCGCCATGGCCGCATTCTCTTATCTATTTCTTAATCGATCGATCGAGAAGTGGATGGGCCGCCTGCCGGAAAATGTTGTTGAGCGCGTCCGCGAGCAGCAACGCGAGAACCTCACCTTTCAGAATGAAAAGTTGCGCGAGACGGCGACGTTACTGGCGACGACAATCAGAATTCGGCCGCAGACTGAATGGCAGTCCGCGTTGGACCAGCTGGCCGCGACCGGGAAATTGTCGGCGATCGAAATCATCTCAGACAACGGACAAATTCTGGCGCACGGCGAGGCCGCGATTCCCGGCTCGCAAGAGCAAGAGCTGCAAAGCATCCTCGCCCGTGGAAGACAGTTGGACCAGATCGGATCGGACACGCCGTTGTCGGACGGAAAAGGGTTCGATCTGACGATCGTGCCGTTTTCGGGCGGATTGCGTCTGCTTCTGGTACCGCAACGCCTTAGCGACACGGACGTCAACGATACGATTGCCGGTTCGCAACGCGAGTATCAGCACTTGCTTGAACGGCAGCGAAAAGTTCGCCTGCTCGGAGTATCGACGCTTGGGTTGATGACGTTGCTGCTGTTGTTCGCATCGACGTGGGTGGCGATTCATCTGTCGCGAGGCTTCGCCGCGCCGATTCGCTCACTGGTCGGCGCCTCGAAAGAAGTAGCGCGGGGAAACCTCGCTCATCGAGTCGAAACAATCGCCGATGACGAGTTGGCACTGCTCGCAGAATCGTTCAATCAGATGACCGCGGAACTTGATACAAACCGGAGGCAGCTCGAGGCGGGCGCCGAGACCTTGAAAGAAAAGAATCTGGCGCTTGAAGAGCGGCGCAATTACATCGAGACAGTTTTGGAGTCGTTGGCCACCGGGGTGGTGTCGCTTGACAGGGCGGATTGCGTGACGACCATCAACACGGCCGCGATTTCGATTTTGAAATTGAGCGATCGCCCACCCGCCTGGGCGACGCTGCTGAGCGTCCTGAGCGGCGAAGATCGACTGGTACTTGAGAGATTATTGAAGCGCGCGCGGCGCGCGGGACGCGCAGCTGAACAGAGTCAACTGACTCGCGGCGTGAGCGGCAGCCCCATACCCGTCGCCTTAACGGCGACCGCGTTGCGCGGAAGCTCAAGTGACGGACGCGGCGTGGTGGTAGTGATCGAGGACCTGTCTGAACTATTGACTGCCCAGCGCGCGGCCGCCTGGAGCGAGGTTGCGCGACGCATTGCCCATGAAATTAAGAACCCGCTGACTCCGATCCAATTGTCGGCCGAAAGGATCGCGCGCAATTTTGGTCTACGAGTCAACGGCGGCACAGAGTTGACGCTCGGCAACGGAGTCAGTACCCGGAGCGGTAGCGACGGGGTTGATCCTTTCCAGAGCTCGAGCATGGCGACTGCAGCTCGCTCGAACGGAAACGGCCAAAACAGTTTCGATATGACGACTCAGCGTCGCGAAGAGCTTGCGCGTGTGGTCGAAGAATGCACCACCTCGATCACTCGTGAAGTTGCCGGCCTCAAAGCCTTGGTCGATGAATTCGCGCGGTTTGCGCGCATGCCCCCGCCGCGTCTGGAAGCTGCTGATTTGAATGATGTCATCCAACAGACCACGCAACTTTATCAAGAGCGGTTGAACGGCGTTGAGTTGCAATTCGAGCTCGATCGGCAGATGCCGCCGGCGATGCTTGACGTCGAACAAATGAAGCGCGTCTTTGTGAACCTGATCGACAATGCGGTCGACGCGATGGCTGACCTTGACGGCGAGCGCCGGATAGTGATCAGCAGCCGGCACGACGCGACGCGGGACATGGTCCTGGCAGCGGTTGACGATACGGGCGAGGGGATTGCTGCTGGAGACTTTAAGCGTTTATTCCAACCTTATTTTTCGACGCGCGGCCGCGGCACGGGCTTGGGTCTGGCCATAGTCTCTCGAATAATCACCGAGCACGGTGGAAAAGTTTATGCGGAGG
>QHXH01000146.1 GCA_003222855.1 Acidobacteriota bacterium | reverse complement strand
TGCCGTGTGACTGATGTCAATTCCTGAATCTAGTACCGCGATGCCGATAGCGGTGCCATCCAGACCTTTAGTGTTGGTCCCATTGGTCACACGGATGGCGTCAGCTCCCGTCGTTAGCGAAACGTGACCAAATGAAATGTTCGTTCGGTCGAGGGAAACAAAACCGACATCGGGTCGTGCCGCCAATGCTTCTATTGCCGGGGCCGGCAGTTCTATGACCCGCGAATTGAAATTCAAAAGGTCGGCTTTTACGTAACCGCCGGTGTTTGACAGGGCCAGGTCGAAACTCGCTCCGGGTTGACCATTAAACTGAATGATGACTGGGACGCGCTTCGTAGCGGCGCCACGTGCGACTTCAAGCAGGTCCGGCGAAACCTTGTGCGCTTTGGATGACTGGCCCTGAGCGCCAGTCTTTTGCGGAATGAAATTGAAGCTGACTATTACGACAAGCGGCAAAAAGAGACTAATCCATTTTACGGTGGGGCAACCGTTATTCATTGTCACCTCGATTTCTCAACGAATTCAGAAAGAAGCGTGCAGAGACACCTTAATTCTGAAGGCGTGATTGGTACGGCTTAAGAAGGCTGCGTACCGACCTGACTCCGCCAGATGCCGCGAGGGCATCGGACGTTAGAGACTGATTTTCGAAAAGAACCAGCTGTCGGGCGTGTGCAATGGAACCGAGCCTGTCGGATAGGCTTTGAAAGACGAAATCTCGGGAGAGATGATTTCTGGGCTGCTAGTCTCTCAGATTTTTAGTTTTGAATAAACCCTAAAATTTCAAATGAACACAATTTACTTCATGCATGCGGTGTTATCGCCATTTAGTGCGGCTAACGTGCTTTCGCCAACCATAATGCCGTCGCCAACCATAACGCCGTCGCCAACCATAACGCCCTCGTTCAGCAGGAGGCCGTTATTCAGCAAGAAGCTCAGATCCAGAAACGGCGTTCCCTCGCCAATTGAAGAGCCGTTGCTGGTCATAATACTGGTTCCCAGCGACACCCCCGCAGTCATCCTGTTGGGATCGATCGACTGGGCAGTTGAAGTTTCAGATATTCCGTCGGCGAGCACGAATCCCTGGCCGTAAACCTGCTGATACCTGGCGATCAGGTCGTCACTAGTCGCGTAACCGTGGTTCAGGACAATGCCGCCTGCCCAGCAAAAGGTCTGTCCGTTAAGAGACGTTTCCGGCACTGGCTGTGGGCCGGTTAGCATTGGGTCCCCCAACGGCGTAAATATTGAAAGATCCCCGCGGATAGAACGTGCGAGTCGCATGGCGCCTTCGACATTGATCTCGCCGGCGCCTTGCTCGAGCATGTTTGCGCCGCTGAGCGGCTGAGCAGTATACATCAGAATCGCCTTCACCAGGCTAGGGCTTAGATTAGGATTTGCTTGCAGCAGAAGCGCAGCCGTCCCCGCGGCAATTGGCGCAGCCATCGATGAACCGCTCAGGTACATCATGCGATCCGTATCCACCTGGCTAACGTTGGCGTCCAATTCCGGATGGCTTGCGATCAGAAAATTGTCCGGGGCCGCGGCGCCCACGATCTTGTTGCCGGGAGCCACGATGTCCGGCTTAAGCAGATTATCATAGTGCTTGATGGCGCTGTCGTCCGTCCAAAAACTTCGAGTCGGACCGCGCGAACTATAACTGGTAACCGTGTCGTCGGCGCGTTCGTCCGTACCAAAAGCATTCGCGGCGCCGACCGTGATCGCCGAAGGCTCGTTACCGGGTGAGTGTATCTGCCCGTAAATTTTGGCCCCACTCGAGTCCTTGCCGTTGTTGCCGGCCGCGGCGATGACAACGATGCCGGCATCGGTAACGCGTCGCACTGCCTGGCATAACGGGTCGTTCCTGAACGAATCAATTGCCGGCGTACCGATGCTCATGTTGACTACCCGAAGGTTATAGACCGCCCGGTAAGTCATGATCCAATCCAGCGCCGCCAGTAGACTTGAGGTAGTGCCCGCGCCCTGGGAATCCAGGATGCGCAAGTTGAGAAGGTTCGCATTGGGGGCGATGCCCGTATAGGCCCCCTCAAAGATTTGACCATTGCCTGCTGCGATGGAAGCGACATGCGTTCCATGACCATATGGATCGTCGGTGCGATTCTCTCCCGTGAAATCGCGACTCAGAATTACCCGGCTCGATCCGTTCTGATCCCGGAAAGCTGAATGCGTGATATCGATGCCAGAATCGACAATCGCGATCGCGATGCCGCTTCCATCGAAAACGTTCGTCGTTGTTACTAGTCCGCCGGGCAGTGTGCTTGTCTGCTGGCGCGCGGCGGCTGTGCCGGTCGTTGTTTCTATGTGACCAAGCGTGGCTATTGGCCGATCAGGTGACAGGTAGCGCACCTCTTTTTGCAAGGCAAGCGCTTCAACTGCGCGGAGGGGAATTTCGATGACTCGCATGTTGAGGGCGCTTAATCGTCCCGTGACGTTTGCCGTATACCTCGATAGCAGCCCGTCAATCAGTGGTGCCGGCATTTCGTTAAATTGAACCACCACCTTGACGCGCGAATCGCCGCCTGCGCCGCGCACCCGCTGGACCAAATCAGAAGAGATTTTTCGGGCGCCGCCTGGCCTTGATTGCGCTGCAGACGGTGGACCTGCCGCAAGATTGACACTAAAGCAAATCACCAACATGAGCCGGACAATCAATTTATTCGCGTCGTACATCGTCAACGTTCCTTCGTTCATGCCTGCCGTTCTGGGGAAACATGCCTTCGCGCATTACTGCATGTCTTGGTAGTAGCGCGCCTTGTGCAACCGCCGTTCCGGCGGCGCTAAGAGCTGAAAAATGGACCAGAATGCCGGCGCAAATCAGCGCCAACAGTTAAGGCAACACTTGCATTCGCATGACCGATGTTACTGCCGCACAAGAGGGATGTTGACCGGCAAAAGTTTGCGCGATGACAAGCCGCATCGAGCTCGTTTCAGCGGGGTGAAAATTCGCGCTGTGCAGAAATTTGCGGCGGTGACTGATGCTGCTGCGGCAGAAATCGCCAGATCCATCAAAGTTGGCGAGCGGAAACGTTCATTTGTCTACAACTGCGAATGGCACTCACGTTGCCGACGGGTTTTTCACTTGAATGAGAGGCGGTCGCGATGAAAAAGCAAAAGACGCGCGTGTTAATCGTCGATGACGATCGAGAGATCGGGAGCATTCTGTATGACTTCCTGAGCAAATCGTATGACTGCGTTGCGGTGAATTCCGCCGCGGACGCGTTGGCGGCCCTCGCGAGCGCGTCATTCGATCTGATCATGAGCGATATCAACATGCCGCAAATGAGCGGCCTCGAGATGATTCCGCATATCGTCAGTCTTGCGCCTGAGTCAGTCGTAGTCATGATCAGCGGCCAACGAATGATCGAATCGGCGATTGAAGCAATGCGCGCCGGGGCGTTCGATTACATCACCAAGCCCTTCGAATTGGCTCAGGTGGACGTGGTCGTCCGTCGCGCGCTCGACCATCGGCAGCGGCTCGAAAGATTTCGCTCACGTGCCCCACACCGCGACGAAATGGAGCAGCGTTTACGCCACGCTCTGGATAATCACGACTTTGTCGTCCATTACCAACCGCAGGTGGAAATTCAATCGAGAAAAGTTACCGGTGCAGAAGCCCTGGTGCGATGGGCAGATCCCGAGCGCGGACTGCTTTTGCCGAACGACTTTATTCCGCTGGCTGAGGAGACCGGGCTGATAGTGCCGATCGGGATTTCAGTCTTGCAAACGGCTTGCGCCCAAGCTCGCCACTGGCATGATATGGGGATGACGGACTTTGGCGTGGCTGTGAATGTTTCGCCAAAACAACTACAGGAGGATGATTTTCTGCATACGCTGGCGCAGATTCTGTACGGCACGGGCCTCAGGCCGGAGTCTCTCGAGATTGAGGTCACCGAAACTTCCTTGATGCAAAATCCTGAAGCGGGGATTCAGACTCTAACCACGCTTCGTGAAATGGGAGTGAAAATTGCGATTGATGATTTTGGGACCGGTTATTCTTCGCTGGGCTATCTTAAACGACTGCCGATCGATTCGGTTAAACTCGACGCGTCATTCGTGAAAGACGCGACCAGTGATCCGGACGACGCCGCGTTGGTGATGGCGATAATCACCTTGGCCCACAACTTAAGGCTAAGAGTAATCGCCGAAGGAATCGAGACCGAAGATCAGTTAGCATTTCTGAGACTGCTTAGGTGTGATCGAGGTCAGGGCTATTTCTTTGGCCGGCCGGCAATGTCTGATGAAATGATTTTTGCATACAGCAACACCCATTACGAGCCTGAGGTTGGGTGTGCGAACAAACCAATCGTTAAGAACAAATCTACGGCTGGGAATCTGGCGCAGGCAGCATAAGAGAAGAATTTAGCCGGCTGAC
>QHXH01000792.1:557-2430 GCA_003222855.1 Acidobacteriota bacterium | reverse complement strand
GTGCGATCGAGGCCACTGGAATCAGTTGCGCCAAGTACTGTACTTTGTTGTCCGACCGCGCCGGTCAGTGCCGCGGCCGCCGCCAGCATTGACAAGCCGCAGTGGAGTATTTTGTGTTTCATGGTTTGGTTTTGGTTATTTGATTGAATCTCTAAAAAAGCGATGCCGCTCGTGATTTGCGCGCCGACGTGATTGTCTTTCTCGTTAGGGTGTTCTTAGTGCCACGCAGCCAAGGCACGGCAATGCCTTTCCGGTTCGCCTCACCGGCCTTGTCAGGGCTTTCATGCGCGTCATTTCGCGAGGTGGTTCAAGACATTGATCATCGGTTCGCTGGGAATCCGGATGAGACCGCCAAATGGGTGATCCAGGTCCAGGATTAGGAGAACGGCGCAGGCGACCGAGAACGCAGAGGCGACCAAGGCGAGAGTGGTCGTCGCGTTGGGCGGCGCGACCAGGCTGAAGCCGAAGAAGATGACCACGAGCCAGGAGACCAGCGCGATCAGGAGCAGCTTGGAAACGGACGGGATTGCCTGCGCTTGCAGCAGCGACCGAAGCTGGCCGAGTTCCACCATGAGGGTCGCCGCCTCTGTCTTGAGGGTGCGTTGCGAGTCATCGTGCGGGGAGAGACGGTGGATGGCCACGTAAAACGCGTCACCCACCTGTTCGTTGGGAGCCGACTGAACAGGACCGCTTCGCTTCGCCGGCCACATGCGCCGGACCCCGTCGGCGACGGCGTCGCGAAGCTTGAGGCGGGCGTCCGCCGCTTCCGGTCCGTAAACCACGAGCACCCGGTTGAGGAAGGCGACCTTGGCAGCCATCTGCATCACTTCGCTTTGCTCGGTGTCGAAATTGCCTTTGGCCGAGGTGATGAGCAACCCCAAGAGTACGGCGGTCATGGTCGCGATAAAGCCCATGGCCAGTTTTACAGCGTCCCTGGAATCCGCGCTCAGCTGATCCTCGGGAAGATAACGACTGACACGCCTTCCTAGCAACGTGACGCCTACGAGGAATACGAACAAAATAGCAGCGATGACGGTGGTAATCATTAGTTATCGGGCCAGCACAAAATTGCTCTTTGTTCATCGTTGTCTGGGTCTTTGGGGATTTGCTCGCCTATTGACATGCTGGGGCAACACTCTCGTCTATGGTATTGAGTCTGGCCAATCTTAAAGGATGTTTACCGTTCTGACCGCGCCGCTTGATGAGACTGGCATTGTGACAAGGAAACTGTCTTACGTCCTGATGCTGCCTGAATATTGGACTTTAGGCCTATACCGCCGCGACTTGCTTCCTAGTTCGATCATTTCGGCACGTGATACCTCTCAAAATAGTAAGTCATTGTAAAGTTTACCTGAAACTTCTTGTTGCCGTCGTCAAGCGTTTTCTCTAATGTAACGCTCAGGACGACCGGAATATTTGAGAGGCGTTTGGCAAGGCCCACGTCTACTGTGTGGGTCTAGTGGTCGGCGGTTTCAAAGACGATAAACGCTTTGTATCTCGTGCCGACCGACCAATCGTACGGAAGGATGAAGGTGGCAGGTAAAGACAACTCAATGTAACGCTGCGGGGGGGCATTATGTTCTTCGGCGATCGAATGGTTGTATTCAACTGTAGGTGTAAGCGTAAGCCAGTTTGTGACATCGAGTGCAACGGCCCAAAACGGCTTGAGGCGCCACATCCTATCACCAAGCGCAGGATTAGAGGCAGTGTCGGTATGCAATTCGATGCCGCCGCCCGTACGCCACGTGTTGCTCAGGCGAAAAGCGGTGCCTGTCCCAAACTCGATATCACCCAAGCCGCCTATGTCGGCGTGGCCCGATGCTTCATCGCTCCGATTATAAACAAACGGCACCTTAAGCCGCACGGCCCAATC
>QHXH01000792.1:0-543 GCA_003222855.1 Acidobacteriota bacterium | reverse complement strand
TTGAATTGGTCCCACTCTGTGTCCAGCCATACGCTAGACTGGATGATGGTCCGATCATTTAGTGCTTTCAGTTGGTCTGCGGCTGTCGCCGCAGAATCCATGGACGACAGCTCCGCCGCCGGCAATACGCGCGCGCCAAGTAAGACAAGCGTAACAAGTAGGAACCGGTCAAAAGAGCCCCAATGGATTAGGAAGGTGGAAGGCACCGGTTCGACGCCTATGAATTCGCCCGATGAGAATGCCATTGTGGTCAGGAAACTCTCTCACATCCTGGTGCTGTCTGAATATTGGACTTTAGGTCTATGTCACTGCGAAATTCATTTAATAACTTGGTCTCGGGCTAAAACAAAATGCTGTTATTGCGCGACTCCTGGTTGAGGTAGAAAAGGCAACGCAACACGGATGAGCTGTGAGAAATCAGGAGAGTCGTTGGCGGCGCGGGCGCGGGTGTCGATCAGGCTTCGGATCTTTAGCTCGGCAAATAGAAGCCCATCGGTGACGATAAGATGGCGTTCATACAACAGTTCGTCGCCTTTGCCATTG
>QHXH01000145.1 GCA_003222855.1 Acidobacteriota bacterium | reverse complement strand
ACCCTCTGCTTAGAAGGCAGATGCTCTATCCACTGAGCTACGGGAGCTTCGTTTTCGGTTTCGCCGAATACTAGCACGGGCCTGGCAGCGTTCCAATCGTGCCGCATCGGGTAGGAGGCGGAGTCACTTCCGCCGTCCTCCCACACCACCGTACGTACGGTTCCGTATACGGCGGTTCATGAAGTCCACTGAAGATAGCGCAGTGGAGACAGCAGCAACTTAATTCGACCACTGCTGGCTGCAACGGCTCGCCTTCTTCTGAGCAGAGCGTTCTCTCCTTGCCGTGACCTTTGACGCACCCAAGCCTTCCTCTCGCCGATTCCGTCGGCTACCCTCCGGGTGGGATTCGGGTATCTCAACCCTTCTGTCCGCGTCTCCGTTGGTCAGCGAAACTCGAGGCTCTGTTCGTTACTTCACGTTTGGGCCTTCAGTCCGGTCGTGGACCTACTATGCCCTCGGCTGACTTCTGCCAACTCTTCCCGTCACCTCTCGATGCCGGTAGTACGTGACAAGCTGACAGATCTCCCCGGGTAATGCGCTCTCACCTTCACGCTTATGCCCGCCGCATTTACGCAACAAGCTTTCCGTACAGGTATCGGACTTTGAGTCTATTGGCCCTCTCATCCAGCTTGCACGCCTCATATGCGATTTCTGTTCGTCGGGCCAGCGTTTTGCCTGCGGCTTCCTTCAGATTCCACCTCGCGATGGACACCCTTGCCGTCCGGCTAACGATTCCCCCTGTCGGGTTCGTAGGAGACTTTCACTCCCTAGTAAGAGCGCCCTGCCGGGCGCACCAACAAAAAACCCGCGAAAGAATCGCGGGTTTTCGCCTGGTATTGCGAGCGAAATCAGTCGTGGCCGTTGCGATTGCTGTTCTTGCTGTTGCTGTTGTTCGGCGGTGGCTTGTTTGGCTCTTTGACCTTCTCTGGCTCCTTCGGCGGACGGTTGTTGTTGCTCCCCTTCTGAGCCAACGTTCCCGTTGTCCCGGCCGACAGCACCGCCCCAATCACCAATGCCATTACAACTCGCTTCACTTTTTTCATAACTTCTTGCCGCCTCCGTGTATCTTGCGATTTTCACGCTTGAGGGAGAGGCGGGGAGCTTGCGCTGCCTTAACTTCAGCAATCTCGGTGCCAAGCAGCATCTCTTTGACGCTCAGACACCGCCGAAAGTTGATTCCTAATAGAAACTCCTAACAATACTTGCATCAAACTTAAGATTATCGCCTGTATCCTGCCGCCTCGGAATACGCCGAACTTACCCTCTCGGCATCAGCTCGCACCTTATCGTGCACGACTATCGACGAAAAGTAACGCTGATATTGCCCACGTTATTACTGTTGTCGAATGCGCGCAGGGAGATGGTATGTTCTCCCGCACCGCTGATATTCAGATCCAGCGAGTACCGTTCTTTCGCACTGTCAGCGATGCCATCATCGGGAAAAACTTCCCGCCAGGCGGACCCATCGACGCTGACATCAGCGCGTTTTACCCGGCCGGTCGTGTCTTCGACATCGAAAACGGCTCGGACATGATCGCCGGTGATCTGCACCTGACCCACCGAACGAACTACTGGCGGAGTGTTGTCGATGTCAACGGGTTCGCTAATTCGATCCCCTGAGAGAGCAACAGCCGCAGGATTGTCGAGTACGTCTGAAGCAACAACTCGAAAGACGTAGCGGCCATCCGCGAGGCTGGCGCCATCGACGGTGTAAAACACTTCGCGGATGTGATCCTTCAGCAGCCGAAAGTTTGTTTCATTCAAGGGGCGATAATACACGGCATACTCGAGCGTGTCGCCGTTGCGATCTTCGGCCTGCCATTGCAGTGAACGCGCCCCTCGTTGGTACAAACGTCGCGGCGGAGCTTGCACGACCAGACCAAACAAGGAAGCATCGAGACCCGCAGCTTCTATATTTGGATCGATTTGAATCTGGATTTGTGGCTGCAACGCCACACCGGACGGCAGGACATTGATAGCCAAAACTTCGGGCGCTACGTTCCGCGGAAGATAAGCGAGGCTGACATCGTCCAGTTTTGGTTCCGCTCGTATGGACGCGGTTGAGCTTCTCAAAACCGCTCGCCACTGGATGAATCGCGCTTTGGGACTCTCGATCTGTGACCCGCTGGAATCGGTATAACGCGCGCTCCAGTCGCTCCAGGTCTTATCCGGCCGGTCGCTATTGCCGCTGCGCGTCTGTAGTTCTATTGGGCCAGTTCCGCGCCACCAAATCTTTCCCCATGATGAAACGACTCTCGCATCGCGCACCGGAGATTCGTAGCTGCCTTCATTTACGGTGGCTGCGCCAAAACGTATTAGTTTCCCCTGATTGCTCGAAGCCGCGAAAACGTCAACGCCGCGCGTGACCAAAGAAGAGATCTGGCCTTCGCTGGATTGCAAAAGCAGCGTGTCGCGACCATTGTCGGTAACTGAATAGACTCGGCCTTTATCTGACGTGCCAATCAACACGCCACCCGGCGTAGCCAGCACCGAGAATCCGGTGACCGAAGTTGAACTCCAGAGAATGTCCGTACTGCCATCGGACAGGATATGAAAGACAGCGCTGCGCGCGTTCGACAGGTCGTTACGGCTTCGCGCCGGCGTCGTTACCAGCGCAGCCTGGGCTGAGGTTGTCTCGTCAGTTGCAGTCACAACTGCTGTCGCCGCAGCAGCGGCAGCCGCATCGGTCGTCGTGGCCGTCGCTGTCGTACCGGTCTTTGCCGTGGCCGCGGCGTCTCCTAAGGCAAGGGCGTAAATTGAGCCATCGGGCGCCGGCGCGAGCGCATGAATCTCTCGCAGCGACGCGTCATATAGAGCAAATGCTTTGCCTTCGGGCGAAATTCTGAGCACTACTCCGCCGGGATCAGTGCCGGCAATCAGATCGCCACGCGCCGTCACGGCGAGCGACATGACATGGGTTTGATTAGTGTTGATGAGCAGTGAGCTTTCGGGCTTCGCTCCCGCAGCGCGCACTCGATAGAGTTTGCCGTTATCGCCGGTGCCAACGGCCAACGAACCATCATCGAGTATCGCGAGTGACCAAATGTACTTGTCGCTCGGGTCGAAATAAACATCGGCTTTTCCGTCCGGCGTAACGCGATAAACCTTTCCGTCCGGCGACGTCGCGGCAAACACAGCGCCGTCCTTCGCGATTGCCAAAGCCGTCACGTCCAACTCGGATGCTTTGAAAAACAGGGCACCCTTACCTTCCGCGCCGACACGAAACAGCTTTCCATCGTGCCCAGTTCCGAGATAGACATTGCCGGCGGTATCGATTGCGGTCGACCAAACATAAGCTTGCTCGGTATTGAAGATTTCAACCGCCCGGGGCGCGAGCGTCACCACTCCCGTATCGCTTATCGAGATTCCGTGCGCCTCGCCTTTCAGCAAGTCGGCGCGCGAACCTATGCTCCAGACAATCGGCTCGCCCGCAAATGCGCTGACTGCGCCAAAAACAATCGCGACAACCAGACCAATCAACAGTTTGTTTTTCTGCATAACTATCAAACGAAGCTAAGTACCTACGAATCTTGCGTAAAGAGACCGCGCGGTCGGAACATCATCTGTTCCTCGAATGATCGAACGCGCATCCTGAAAGATCGTCATTTCGAATTCGCCAGTTTGGAATCGCAAAAGATAATCGTTTAGTCTCACTTCTCCTGACGGCGCCAATCTCTTACCAAGCAGATTTAGATCAATTCGGGCAGGCCGAGAAGGAGAGACCTGCACCGCGTGGCGGCCGCACAAGACCGCGGTGAAATCCCCATTCCCCGGCTCGAGCGTTGCGAATTCATGCCGCGAACAAGCAGGGCAATCCGTGACCGGCGCTCCGATCGAGATGCGACGCCATTCGTTTCGCCAGACATCGAATTGCATTAGCGACTTGTGCAACTCTTTCTCCTGCCGGGTCAAAAGCTTCAGCGCTTCGCTCACCTGGACGGCCGCGACGATGTTGATGATCGGCATGATCACGCCTGCTGTATCGCAGGTTGGAGCACTCGCCACCGCCGGCGGTTCAGGAAAAACGCAACGAAGACAGGGCGTTTGGTTTGGCCTGATCGTCATGGTCACTCCATACGATCCGACCGCCGCGCCATAGATCCAATTGACGTTGTGCTTCACGCAGGCGTCGTTGATTAAGTAGCGCGTCGCGAAATTATCTGTGCCGTCAAGAACAACGTCGCACTGGTCAATCAGCCGTTCGATATTTGAATAGTTGACATCGGCAATTTCAGGCTCAACATTTATCTCCGAATTTATTTCGCTGAGGTGATTCGCGCATGCGATCGACTTGGGCAATCGATTCGCGGCGTCATCCTCAGTGAACATTGTCTGACGCTGAAGATTTGAGAACTCAACAAAGTCGCGATCGACGACGCGCAACTTGCCGACACCGGCGCGCGCCAGGACTTCGGCTTGCGCCGATCCAAGCGCACCGCAACCGATAATTATGGCTCGAGCAGCGGCGAGACGACGCTGTCCTTCTTCACCTATCCCGGCGAAAAG
>QHXH01000144.1 GCA_003222855.1 Acidobacteriota bacterium | reverse complement strand
TCTGTTGCTGAACGTTAGCCAGATCGTTTTGCGAAATTGTGAAGTCGGCATAGATCGGATCCAGCCGCTCGATGATCAGCAGCGAGTTGCTGGCCGGAGTCGCGTTGGTTGAACTGCCGGCGCTGCCGGTGCCCGATCCTCCCGGGCTCACAACATTTCCGATGTCGACCAGCCGTTGGCCGGCCCGGCCATCGATCGGCGATCGAATGTAACAATAGCTCAGTTCCAATTTCGCATTGTCGACCGCTGCCTGGTCCACCTTAATCGATTCATCGGCGCTGTGAATTGCCGCCCGATCGGCCTCGACAGTTGCTTTGAGTGATTCCGCGTTCGACTGAATCTGATCGTACTGCTCTCGGGACACAACGCCCTGCTCGACCAGAGTGCGATACCGTTTGGCTTGGACTTCTCCATATTTTGATTGAGCGACATCTTTGGCCAGATTCGCTTCAGCTTGTTTCTTCACGGCCACATCTTTCGCCACGTTTGCTTCTGCCTGTCGCAGATTCGCTTCGAACGGACGCGTGTCGACCGTGAAGAGCAGATCCCCTTTCCTGACGTTGGCCCCATCGGTGAAATGAATCTTGATGATGCGTCCCGAAACCTGGGGTTGAATCGAAACGACTTCGCGGGCGACCGTCTTGCCGATCGCATCCAGATAGGTGGGTACATCCTGCGTCACCGCCGCGGTGACCGTCACCGGGGCCGGCGGCCGATCAAAGCCCGATTGCGCGGCTTTGTTTGTGCAGCCAACAAAAACAATAGCGATCGAAGCTGCAAAAACGGTTATTAAAAACTGCAAACTAATGCCCTGGTCAAACTTCATAATGTTTTGGTAATTCAGCGCGTCGGAGTCTTAGTAATTATTATCCGGCGCGACCGATCAAGCAAACCGCCGTTAATTTGTGTTTGGTACTACGAATTTCCAGTGGTCAGGGTTGCGGGTGGTGACCCACGTTGGTTTTTCTCTGCGTAATCCGGAGCGTCCTCGGCGTCTCGGCGGTGAGTCTTTCGGTTCAATAAACTCACCGCAGAGCCGCAGAGATCGCAGAGGGGGCGCAGAGAAATCAAATCAGGGCATCACTGGGTTGCGATTGCCAACGAAGGATTTAACCGAAAATTCTCATTCTATTCACGCGATCTTAACTTCGACCGTCCATAATCACACCGACAATCCCGGTAGATCTGAACAACTTCTTTGACCGCGTCGTAATCTAATTAGATGAGGCGTGGTCATCGCCCAGAGAGGTTTTCATGAGCGCTAGACAGATTACTCTGCCGTTTCGATCGAGATGGGTAGAGTTCGGAACAGACCCAAACGCCGACATACTCGGCCGGTCGTACGAGGAAGGTGACGCGACGATAACCGTCATCGAGACCTGCTTGAACGACCCGCGCCGCGTGATGGTGGAGCGCGACATCGACGGTCACAGCTGGTCCATGCCGGGCTGGCTGATGCGTCTGGTGTTTAAGGAAACGAAGCGGCGGGCGGCTTAGAGCAAAGTGGCAGAACCCTGAGCAGTAGCGAAGGGATCGGTCACTCAACGTTGAACCGTGATCCGGTCGCTACCACCACCCCGCGCGGAGACCCCGGTTCCGCTCCCCAATTACCGCGCGTTTTACTTTCAGCGTCGGCGTCATCTCACCTTTTTCAATCGAGAATTCTTCCGGCAGCAGAGCGATGCGGCGCACGCGCTCGTAATCAACCAGGTGGGCCGTGATCGTGGTGACATCTTTCTGCACCAACTTTATCGCCGCGGGCGTCTGGCTGATCTCGGCGTGAGTGCCGCTAACATCTTCACCGGCCGCGCGCAAAACGCTCTTTAGATCTTCCCAATCGGGAACGATTAAGGCCGCGGGATATTTGCGGCTTGAGCCAATCACGATGACCTGGTTCACGTATTCGCTTTGCTTCAGCAGGCTTTCGAGTTGCTGGGGCGCGATGTACTTGCCGTTCGAAAGCTTGAAGAGATCCTTTTTGCGATCGGTGATAAAGATGTGGCCCTCGTCATCTTTATAACCAACGTCGCCGGTCGCAAACCATCCATCATTCATCACCGCCTCAGTCGCGTTCGGGTGACCATAATAACCGCGCATGACGTTTGGTCCGCGCACGAGCATCTCGCCGTCCGGAGCGATAGCAACGTCGATTCCGGCGAATGGTTTGCCGATCGAACCGACGCAATTGTCTCCCGGCCGGTTGGCGCAGACGATGCAAGTTTCGGTCATGCCATAGCCCTGCAGGATGTTTATGCCCGCGCCAAGAAACGAATACGAAAGTGCCGGCGAGAGTGGCGCGCCGCCCGAAACGAAGTAACGCAAACGCCCGCCAATGCCTTCGCGCCATTTCGAAAAGACGAGGGCGTCGGCAACGGCGTGACGGGCTTGCAATAAGAGCGGCACGCGCTTGCCCTTATGTTTCAATTCCGCGTACTGCTGGCCAATCGTTAACGAGCGCGCAAAGATTTTCGTTTTCACCCCGCCGGCGGACATGCCTTTCTTAACGATTCGGTGGTACACCTTCTCGAAAAGACGCGGCACGGCGGTCATGATCGTCGGCCGGACTTCGCGCAGGAATTCGCCGACTTGATCGAATGACGCAGCATAGTTCACCGACACTCCGACATAGCAGAAAACGTAAAAAACGGTGCGCTCGAAAATATGCGACAGCGGAAGCACCGAAAGCGAAACATCAGCAGGCGAGATCGGAAGGCCGACAATGATCGATTGTACGTTCGAGATGAAATTGTCGTGCGTCAGCATCACACCTTTCGGTTCGCCGGTAGTACCCGACGTGTAAATGATCGTGGCGAGACCATCTGCGCGCACCTGACCTATTAACTTTTCGAAAGCGTCGGCGTTTTCTCGTTCAATCGCTGCGCCGCGCGTCTCGACGTTTTCCAAAGTTGTTGCTCGTTCTAATCCCTGCGCGCTTTGAGCATCAAACACGACTATGGTTTCAAGCTGGTCCAGGTTTGCGAATCCTTTGCGGGCGTGTTTGAGCACCCGGCCGCCCGAAATCATGAGCGCACGCGCGCCCGAATCCCGCAGAATAAATTCGATCTGATCAACTGATTGAGTAGTGTAAAGCGGCACTGTCACCGCACCGGCGCTGAGGATCGCGAGATCGACGATCGACCACTCGGGCCGATTCTCTGAAATCAAGGCGACGCGATCCTGCGGACGAATGCCTGCGTCGGCCAAACCGAGCGCGATGTGGCGCACGCGGCGAATGAATTCGCCGGCTGAAATATGGACCCATTCGCGCCCGCGTTTCTCGCTGACTGTGTCGGGCTTGTTGTGGCGAGCCACGGCGTCGAGGCACAGGCCCGGCAAGGTTTGGGGCCTGTTCAAATTTTCCTGATCGGGTGAGACGCTGGCGGCTGCTGCCGAAGAAGACACTTTGAAAACGATCTCCTTAATAGATCGGGGCCCAAACTTCAAATGCCGTCAAGGAAAAGCTGCGCAAAGACTACATCGTCTCGGATGAAAGACACAACCGGCAGGCGACTTTGCCCATGGGGAGAATTACGCGGGCTTTGCCTCCGTCAGCGGCGGCACCTCAGCAGCCACAGCCGGCGATTCGACGCCAGCGGTCGTGTTTGATCGATGCCGCCGGCGCCGGCGATGAGTACTGCCTTCGTCAACACGTCGATCGAGCGTCGCCATGGCCGCGAGAACGAGAAACAGCAGCGCGTTGGCGGTGGTGTGCAGAGTGAAATCAAAAGCGCTGTGCACCAGGACCGCGAAGCATCCCGCGAGTGCTCCCGTCGCGACGCCGCTCCGGAATTTATCGTCAGTGGCGCGACGCGCGAAACCTCTGCCGAAAAGAAGGATCAGAAAACTCAAGCCAAGCAATCCACCCGCGATTCCGCCATCGGCCAACGTTTGCAGGTAATCGTTGTGGGCCTGCTCAAGTCGATACAGTCCGTTGCCCGAATCGTAACGGGTGTAGATAACACTGAACGAGCCAAGGCCTGATCCCAGAATCGGGTGATCCTTAATTACATCGAGCGTGACGTTCCAGAAATGCGCGCGTCCCGTCGTTGGATCGGCCGCGTTGACGGTTCCCAGCAAACGGCCAAAAACGCCTGGTCCGCCGATAGCCAGTGCGCCAATAATCAGAACGATGCCTAGTCCCAAAGCCATGACGGCGCGCAGCACCACTGTACGCATTAGCGCAAACTTTCGCGATTGCTCGCTATGTCCCACGCCCGGTCCGGCTATAACAATTACGAACAAAATCTCAGCGACCAGACTGATAATCCCGCCACGTGAATTCGTAAGGATAAGTGCAACGGCCATCAGCAGCGCGGCAAACGCGTACAGTGGACGCTTATGCGCTTCAATCGATCCGGAGAACAAGAGGCCCAGCGGCAGAGCGATCACCAGTTCCATGTACCCGGCGAAATGATGCCGGTTGATGAATGGACCAAAGGCAGTGCTTTGCGTCAGCTGGCGAAACCAGTAGACGCGGGTGCCGTCCGTGGTCAAGGATTGCGTCAATCCGAACATTGCCAACAGGAACCCAAAGATGATTATTGTGCGCGTCAGCGCGCGGAGGCGTCGCGGCGAATCAGTGAAGATCAGAGTTGCCGAAAAATAGATTAGTAACGATACAAGTTGGATCAGAACTAACCGCGTGCTGTTGGGATCAAGTGAGAGCGCGCGCGATAACGACAGCTGCAATCCGCCGTTATCTGCGGCGGCGCGGAGCGGGAGCAGTTGGACCAGTCCCAAAATGATCATTCCCATCAACGGCCACTGTAAAGCGTTACGACTCAGTTGCACCGAGCGCAGCGTTAGCCCGTCAAGACACCATAAGCAGACCAACCCGGCGGCGGTTGCAGCAAAAACCGTCAGCGCCCAGTAATGCACGGTCCCGAACGCGAGCGTGGTCATCACAATCATGACGCAGATCGTCAGGAACGCCAGACGACTGGCGAGCGTGTGCCGCCGCTTCGAGGTATCCTGCGCGGCCGTTCTAGCGGCTGGTCCCCGCGCCCGCTCTGGAAGAGCCGGGACCGCTGATTCGCTGGAGAGTAAAGTCGTCATACCAGACAGTACCGAAAATCGGACAAATCGGATCCTTTTCACCACACGGATTGCGGTAGAAGCTTATTAATATGCCGTCCTCTTTGGGTCGAGTCTTGAACGTCAGAGTCACATGCTGCCAATCGTTTGTTCCTGACAGCAGTGGCGCCGACGAAGTTAGCTTGTCACGTCCACTGACGTCGCTGACAACCACGATGGGGCTACTCGCGCTAATCAACGCTTCAGTCCGCTGATAGAACTCAAATTTGTACTGGGTGTCGGGATCGACGATCACGGTTTGCGTAATCGGGATGCTCTCGAGTTTGCCTGGCGACTTGAAAACAATTCGCAAGCTGTCGTGTCCGCCATGTGCGCGCGCCGCGTCCACAGCGATCTGCGTCTGTGGTCGAGAATCGATCATCCAGTGGAACGGTTTTGGGTCCGAGAGGGCGATAGGCAGTTCGAATCCGCCATTCCAAAACTGGCCAGGAACCGGGAGTTGGCTCGCATCCGGCTCGAGTTCACTTAACAGGGACAGGGCTGCGCGAAATTGGTGATTATCGATCAACGATTTCGCCACCTGATCGATGACCGCGCGATCGGATTGTCGATCGCTGGTGGTGATCGAGCGCACGATCCGCAAAGCATCGTCACTCTTTCCGCTCTTAATCAGGTTAAGGGCGAATTCCAGTCGCAGCGAAGGTGACGGCAAAGCCCTGGCGATCTTGTCCGGGTCATCGCCGAAAACCTGACTGGCGAGAGCGAATACCGGTGTTCGCATTAGATCGTCTGCTTCCGCCGCCCGCGAGAGCTGGGCGAAGGCATCGTCAACTTTGCCCTGCCGCAAAAGCAAATTGCCGTATTGCCAGCGCGGATGGGAATAGGATGGCGCCAGCTCGACCGCGCGCCACAAAGCTTTCTCTCCATTGCTCGTGTCGCCGCTGGCTTCTAATGCCCGCCCCAGTTCCATCCAGTAACGATAATCGTAAGGTTCAGCCTGCACCGCGAGCTCGTATTCGCGCACGGCTGCGGCAAGGTTCTCAGGGCTGAAATTTTTTTCCTCAAAAAACGCGAGCCGCCAATGGGCCAGCGCATCGCCCGGCGCCCACCGCGTCGCCATGCGGGCCATCTCGATGCCGTCGGCGTCGGGCGTTGACGTATATTCCATGCTCCCGTCAACGCCATGATTGCAGGCAGCAACAACAACCAGCGGAAAGCGGGAGGATTCAAACTAAACGTGATGACTAATGGACGTTTTGTTTGCGGCACAGGAGCTTCAAAAAAGTGAGGTCTATGAATCTCCGTTCACTGGGATGTCCGGAACCGAGTTGAGCGGATTGTCAGAAATCGATTCCAGGCGGATCGACAAACGGCGCAGCTCAACATTGCGCGCGTCGCACTCGCTGAGGATTTCGGCGATCCTCGCAGCTGAGATTCGCGGCGTCGAAATCAAAACCTGTTCGACGTGATGATCGCTGATGATCTTTGGCAACAGACCGTTCCCGCCAAACACGCGAAAGCCATGAATCAATTTTCCGTGCTTAGTCGAGTCATCATCCATGAACCCGACCGGCGCATAGCTCAGTTCGCGGTTGTTCAAGAGTTCACGCAATAGTAATTCACCCGCATCCCCGGCACCGTAAATCAGCACTCGCCGGCTATTATTTGCTGACCCGGACGGCAGTACCTGGCGAAAGAAACGAAACGCAATGCGGCTACCGGCCAAAAGCAGCAACATCACCAGGGCATCGATCAGAAATACTGCTCGTGAAAAACCCTGGAAGCGAAACTTGAACAGCACAATTATCATGCTGACGATCGAGCCGGCCGCGACGGCTTTGGCGAAGGCGAGCAAATCGTCCATGCTCGTGTACCGCCAGATGCCGCGATACACGCCGAAGACGAGGAACGCCGCCAATCTCACGACAACCAAAACCGGCACCGTGCGCAGGAATAACTTCCATGCCGGGCTGTTTGAGAAAGGCTCAAACTTGATCGCATATGCCGACCAGTAGGCGAGCACGATCAGAATCACGTCCAACAATACTTCGAAGACGCGGCGCTTATAGGAAAAATCGATCAGAAACGCAAACAGTGGATGGTCCCGCTCGGCCCGAACCTGTTCTTCTTCGTCATATCCCTTGACGCCCGCGAGGTAAACACCCAACAGAGTGAGACCCAATGTAAAGATCGCCAACAGCGCAATGCTCACGTCTGGTTTCAATTCGCGGACGGTGATTGCCAACAAGCCTGACAATGCCGCCAGGCTATAAAGCATCAGCACCGCGCGCTTCTCAGACAGTCCGAGCGCGACCAACCGATGGGATGTATGATCGCGGCCACCCTGGGAAGCCGCGCGGCCGGAAAGCTTGCGCAGAATCGTGACGAAGGTCGTATCAAAAATCGGAATGAAGAGAACGAGGATGGGCACTGCGAGCACCGGCACAAACGCGCGCGATCGTCCGCCGGCGAGATTTATCAGCGACGAGCTGGCAAGAAAAAATCCGATGAACATCGAACCGCTGTCGCCCATAAAGATCGATGCCGGATTCGAGTTGTAGATCAGAAAACCGATCAAAGCCGCGGCGAAACCAGCGAGCATCAATGCTTCCGTCGGTTGATTTGCCGCGATGAAATTCAGAGTGAGAAAGCCGGACGCGATGGCCGCGATCCCCGTCGCCAGTCCGTCCATGTTGTCGAGCAGATTGATTGCATTCGTGATTCCAATGAGCCAAAAAATCGTAATCACCATGTTGGCGGGCAGCGATCGTGTCCATGGCAAAATCAGTCCATAGTTCACGACGATGGACGCGCCAATCACCTGGCCGATCAGTTTTTGATAGGGCTTGATGTGCAGCCAGTCATCAACCAATCCAACCAGAAAGAGAAACGATGCGGCCCCGGCGACGACCCATCCCGTGCTCGTGTGCGGCAACAGCGTCAAAAAGGTCGTAATTACCGCCAGCCAAATCGCTACACCGCCCATCATTGCGGTCGGACGTTTATGCCAGCGATCGGTTTTGGGTTTGGCAACGAATCCCCACCGGCGCGCGAGGCTGCGCACGACGGGCGTTAAGGCCGCGGCGAGGGCCAACGACACCAGCGGAACGATTACATACGATGGTTTAATCGAGGTCACGAATTAAATGCGGTGCGCGGAAAAAAGCTATTCCATTGAAGAGGGAAAGGCAAGTTGATAGGGTGTCAGAAGCCCGCGTACGCCAGGGCCTGATTCGCAATCTTGCCCTCCCTGACGGTCGGGCTTCTGACACGATCGTTGCGAACACCGCGCGATTATAAATCGCTCAGTACCAGCCACGCAGCCATCGCTGCTTGTTTCTCATCGCTGCGCCATGGAGAAGGAACGGAACGGCTGAGTTCGCTGAGCGTCCGCTTGACTCGCGCATACTTCGCGCCAAGTTTCTCCGCCATCATTTCATCGAATTTGCGATCAGAAAGCACTTGCCACTTCAAAC
>QHXH01000791.1:1430-1871 GCA_003222855.1 Acidobacteriota bacterium | reverse complement strand
GCCTTTTCAAATTCGCGAGCCGCGCGGTCAGTTTCGCCTTTCTGCTTCAAGGCCACGCCCAAATTATAATGGGCATTGGAATCTTCCGGGCGAAGCATCAATGCTTGCCTGTATTCGTTGATTGCTCGATCAAGATCCTGTTTCGCCATGAACGCATTTCCGAGAACAACATGGGCATCGGGATCATTCGGCTGTAATTCCAGCGCTCTCTCGCACTCCTTTATCGCCTCCTCCACTTCTCCTTTTTGCAGGAGCGCGCCGCCGAGATTGTAACGCGCCTCCGGATAATCGGGGTTCAAGCGAAGCGATTGGTTGTACTTAAGAATCGCGTCATCGACGTTGCCCTTTTGGAATTGAACAACACCGAGGTTGTTGTATGCCATCCAGCAACTCGGGTTTTTGGCGATGGTTGAGCGCCAGAGCGTTTCCAGATCGCGATAG
>QHXH01000791.1:0-1294 GCA_003222855.1 Acidobacteriota bacterium | reverse complement strand
GATAATGGTCCGCGACGAACGTGTATCGAAAGGTATAGAGCATGATGAAACCAAGCAACGGGCTCAGGGTGGCCACGAAAAACAAGGCGGCAACTTCAACCCCTCGCCCAAACCAGCGCCGGCCGTAATAAATCAGCACAGCGGCTACGAGCGCGGCAATTAGCCCCAGGTACGCAAGCGGATTCGCCACATCAATCTGCCATCGTGGATAAATAAATGTGAGATCAGATGACCAGAATATTTTGCTGAGATAAAACCAAACGGCCCGACTCGCGATCATTATTCGCTCAACCGATCCCAAAGACACTAAGACCCGCGTGCCTTGATGGTATTTCTCCCACCAAATGGTCAGGAGTCCGATGCCCAGTGCGAACAAGACGAATGGAGCGATCTCGAAAAATGCGCGCCATCCGATCCGCTTCGATCTTAACCACAAAATCAAGAGCAACGCCGCCGGCAAAGTGCAAGCAGTCGATTTTGCGAACAGTGCAAGCAAGTAAAACAAAAGTGCGGCGAGATAAAGAAGGCGCCGGCGCTCCCCCGTTGTATCCACGTATTCAATCCATGCGAGCAGCGTTAACAAAAAGAAGAACCCCATCAGCACATTCTTCAGCTCAGAAATCCAGGCGACCGATTCGACCTGCACCGGATGCAATGCGAAGATCGCGGCGGCTAGCCATGATCCACGAACTCGTAATTGGAAAAGGAGCCGCCATACCAACAGCGCGTTTGCGATGTGCAAAAGAAGATTAACCCAATGATAGCCGGTTGGATTCAATCCCCACAACCAGCGCTCAATCCGCAAAACGGTGTAGGTGAGCGGAAAATATTGCGAAGGCGATTCGAGCGAAAACCAGATCCGGCGCGATATCGATCGTCGTCCCAAACAAAACCGCCGTGCAACGCCGGCAAATAAGCCGCAAGCGTTACCACGCAGAGTGCGAGTGCGCCTAGGTATGCCAGTAGACGCTGTGCGGCAAAGGATCGGCGCATCGGGTGCGACTCTATTTGAGCCAATTCAGAGTTCCAAAGAGATTTCGATGTTCAACTCTGGCGGATTGCGGCCGCGTTTCTTTGGACACTCACCCGTGAAGACTCTATCGATTGGAAAAATGAACAATCGCGCGAAGCGAGTCTGGGGCATCGCTGGCATCTGTATTGCGCTGGCTGGGCTGGTTTGGAGCGTTTTTGGCCAAACGGCCACGCACCGCTTCGTTAATTTTGACGACGCCACCTACGTTTATAGAAATCCCGTCGTTATCCGGGGCATCGCCGTTCCGGGGATAAAATGGGC
>QHXH01000790.1 GCA_003222855.1 Acidobacteriota bacterium | reverse complement strand
AACACGGCCCAAGAATTTTTCCGAAGAGTTCTTCGTCCGAGTTTTCACACCGTCTCTCGTTGGACGCGAGCGGCGGGAGCGTGTTTCTCAACTAGACTAATTCGGCGGAGGGTGTTTTGATTCGCGCCGCCGCATCAACTCAGACGTTAGGCCGCTTCGTGGAGTAACGGGGAACAGACAACATGAATCTTGTTGATATTCGTCAGTTCTTTGCAGAAGAAATCCGGGCCGTCGCGAACATTCAGACAGATGCTTTAGCGACCGCGTTTGCAAAAGTTTCGCGCGAGCATTTTCTTGGGCCCGGTCCGTGGCAAATTGCGAGCCCGGATGCTCGCGGATCAAGTATTGGTGGTACGGCAATCGGCACCACGTATCGTGCTACCGATGACGCCGATCCTCGACATCTCTACCACAATATTCTTATTGCGATTGATCCAAGTCGTCAGTTAAAACTCAAAGAAGGAGGTCGCGCGTTGCATGTCGGCTGCGGCGTCGGTTACTACACGGCGATCATCGCCGAAGTAGTTGGGCCGAACGGCCATGTCACTGGCATCGAGATAGATGCAGACCTCGCCTCGCGGGCGCGTAAGAATCTCGCACATCTCGATCACGTTGAGGTTTTGCAGGCTGATGGCGGAGAGTTCAACTCTCAACCAAATGACGCGATCTTTATCAACGCCGGTGCGACACACGTGCGATCTGACTGGCTTGACAATCTCCGACCCGGCGGACGTTTGCTTGTCCCACTGACATTCGCGGCCGACCCTAACGCCAACGGCATGGGCTTCATGTTAAAAGTGACATATGAAACGCAAAGCTATGCGGCGCGCTTTCTTTCCCCGGTCATGATCTTTCCCTGCATCGGCTCGCGCAATGAAGAGTCAAATCAGCGACTTCTTGATTCCATGAAGCGCGGAACGTGGGGGTCAGTGCAATCTCTCCGCCGGGAATCGCATGAGCCGAGTGATACTTGCTGGCTGCATGATGACAACTTCTGCCTTTCTACATTGCCTGGAGCGGAAGCATCATCTGCGCCGGATTGAGACTTACAATTAGGAACGCGCCTATAAATCGTTGGACGCGAGCGGCGGGAGCGTGTTTCTCAACTAGCTTGGTGCGGCGGAGGGGGGCTTTGATTCGCGCCGCCGCGTCAAACGTAGCATCGCATCTGCGCTCGTGTTCGTTACATGCGTGGTAACGTCGGCGGCAACTCATCCCGGTCCGGTTGTCGCAAAGTTCGGTGGTGAATGCGAAGGTACATCTTTTCAGCCAACGCCGAAACTCGCATCACTAATTCGACGCGTCAGGTTGGGCTATCAAAATTCCTGCGACTCGAACTTTTGTAACGGCGCTTTTCTTTACGACTTGAATGGTGACGGTCGTCCGGAATTGTTCGTTCGTCTCGCGTGCGGTGGCACAGGCAATTGCACGTGGGGAATCTTTTCGGATCGACCTGCGCGATTGCGCGGCACCTTTAGCGGTTGGTTCTTCTACGTCCATCGCCGCAACGCTTCGTGGAATGCGCTGACCACTTACACTCGCGTAGGTGGCGACGAAGGCGTCATTGCCACGTTGCGCAATCGCCGTGGAACTTACGTGCAAACATCGGAACGCACCGAACGCGGCTACTACGGCAACTGGCAACCGTTCTTGACGCGCATGGGCGTTCCCAAATGCAGTTGACGGCCAACAAATCGTTGGACGCGAGCGGCGGGAGCGTGTTTCTCAACTAGCTTGGTGCGGCGAAGGGTGCTTTAATTTGCGCCGCCGCGTCAACTCAACCGTTCGGCGTCTTTTTCTCTGGCCGGCTATAATAAATCAGTGGAGGGGTTACATATGCGGGTCCTGAGTTGCCATAACGCGCTGCAAGTCAAAGACTCTCGCAAGCTGCAACCGCCTCCGATGTTTAAGTTTCAAGCCGTCACTTGGTTCAAAGGGCTCATGGCTTCGCTTATTCTTGTTCCGGTCTTAGCTGGGCTCTCGGATGCCCAACAACCTACCAATAGCGACGCAGTCTTCGTAACCTTCTCAGTGACAGATCAGTACGGACGCTATGTTGGTGGCCTGCGGCGCGAGTATTTTAGTGTGCTTGAAAAAAAAGAACCCCTGGATGTCACCTTCTTTTCCCAGGATGACAAGCCAACCAGCATTGGAATTATTTTCGATCTTTCTGGCTCAATGTCAGGAAAATCGCAATCAATTACCAAAGCCGTCAATACATTTATTCAGCAATCGAACACGTCGAACGATTACATGATTGTTGGATTCAACAAAAAGGCGCAGCTTATTTGTGATTGGAACTCTTCTCGGGACGACATCCTGAAAGCGTTAAGCGGAGTGTTCAAATACAAACCAAA
>QHXH01000203.1 GCA_003222855.1 Acidobacteriota bacterium | reverse complement strand
GGTAAACAAGACGATCGATGTGAGCAATCCGGACAGATATTTTCCGGCCACCAGGACTTCGCGACGCACGGCAGACAGGAAGTAATAATGCAGACTGCGATCGACGATCTCGCCGCGGAACAAATTCATGAAAATCCAGGCGCAACCAAAAAAGACAACCGTGCGCAAGATCATCGAGTTGTAAAAAATTGAATAGATGCTTAAAAACTGATTCGCAGTGCGTCCCAGGGGATTGATTATCTCGACCAGGGTCAGCAAACCGATCGGCATCGCGGCTAAAAGATAGACCAGCAGCGAACGCTTGCCGAAGAAATTCTTCTTCAGATCAAGCCGCATAATCGCGCCGATTTGCCGCAGCCACAGCGACAACCTGGACCCGCCCGCGATCGAGCTATCAGTTTGAAGTGATTCAGCGGTTGAACTCATACATATGTGGCATAGACTTTAGTCTGTGATGCCTTTCCTGAAGTAATGCACAGGCTGAAGTCCGTGCTACTACTGCGCTCCGATTAAATACTCATAAACTGCGCTCAGATCATCATCAACCGGCACGATCGATTCGACTTCGACCTGGCCTTCAGCCACCACGTCGTTGAGCGCAAGATAAAACTGATCCGGGTTTCGGATCTTTACGAATAGACCCTGACGGTCATCATGGACGCGTGCCTCGACGACATCCGTGCCTTGAAAGATTCGCGACGCCAGCACCGACGGATGATTACAACGAATCAGCACCTGCACCGGATGTTCGATGTCCATTTCATCGCGCACACCCTGAATCTCGCCTTCCGCTACCACGTAACCATTGTTGAGTAACACCACCCGATCCGACATCATGTCGACTTCGTGCAGGATGTGACTTGAGATAATCAAGTGCAGACCGTCGGCGGCGAGTTGTTTGAAGAGCGCGATCGTTTCCGCCCGCACCATCGGATCGAGACCGTTAAGCGGCTCGTCCAAAATCAACACCGAAGGCTGGTGCGCAATCGATTGCGCGAGCCGCGCGCGCTGGCGCATGCCTTTGCTGTAGGCCCCGAGCTTCCGGTCAGCGGCCGGCAACAGGTCGACTCGCTCGAGGGCTTTCTCTGTCAGTTCATCGGCTTGTTTCCCGGTGAAGCCTGAGACCAGGAGAAATGAGCGGATAAACTCGCGACCGGTTAATCCTCGCGGAAAAGAATCGAATTGAGAGCAGTAGCCGAGTCTACGAAACAATCTGTCGGGCTGATCTGTTGGAATGGCGAGCACGCTGATATTTCCGCGCGTGGGACGTAACAAGCCGGCCATCAAATTCATCAACGTCGTCTTTCCTGCCCCGTTTGGACCAACGAGGCTGGTGATGCCCGCAGGAATCTCGAGGCTCACTCGATTCACGCCGAGTATCTCGCCGTAAAACTTCGAGACGTTGTCGAAGACGATAAGTTGTTCTGAGTCTCTTGCCATTAAAGTCGCGGCTTTGCCACCGCACAGTGCGGAAAGGCTCTGCCTTTCCGGCCAAACTCCATTGAGCGTCGCCGAGGCTGCGCCTCGGCATGCGGGCAGGGATGCCCGCGCTCCCTCATTTCACTACCTCATACGCCTTGACCTTCCGCGACAGCAGCCACAGGCAGAGCGCGCAAATTAGAAATAGAACCAGCCACGACGCCCACAGCGGCGGCTCAGTCACCCACGCTTCGCGGATGATTTCGCCCCGGCGCACCTGCTGCACCTGGCCCACCTGTTGCACGAACGTGCCGAACAGTCCCGCCCACACGTTTCTGATCAGCGAACCGAGGCTCAAGAGGTTTCCCCAATGCGTTGCCAACATCTCATTCAA
The DNA here is from genome assembly GCA_003222855.1 of Acidobacteriota bacterium. Classification (GTDB taxonomy): domain Bacteria; phylum Acidobacteriota; class Blastocatellia; order Pyrinomonadales; family Pyrinomonadaceae; genus UBA11740. Next base: position 2,643 of record QHXH01000203.1, on the reverse strand, counting down.
AATCGCGGCGAAGACAGAAGGAATAAAAAACAGACCGATGAGCCCGGCGCTGGCCGCCAGCCGCCACTTCACCCAGGCTGAGATCGTCTGCGTTAACAGCGCCAGCAAAAGGATCCAGACCAGGCTGCCGAGAAAGATCGCGCTGGCGATCGGAATGTTTTGTGAGAACCACGACCAGCCTTCGAGATAGCTTTGCAGCAAGAAAAGGATCAAACCCGGCACCCAGGTAATTGTCGAAAGCAGCAAAATCACGATCGACATCTTGCCGACGACGTATTCGCTGCGACTGAAGGGCCGGCAAAGATACAGGGGCAACCCGTTGTTCGTAAGATCGCGCGCGACCTGCTGGGGGCCGACCAGCAGCGCCAGAAAGAAACCAATCCATCCTTGTATTTCGACGAATGTTAGAAAGAACGTTGCATCAATCGGCAGCACATTGACGACGTTGAGCCTCATGATAGCGAGCGCCTCTGTGTTGTGACGCAGATAAATCAGGATTGCAAAGACGAGCGGCGCCATGAACGACAGCGCATAGAAACCGGTAAAAAGTTTCGAGCGAAATACATCCCGAAAAGCATGCCGCGGAATGATTAGAAAACGACTCCATTCCGGCGACAGCGCGCCGGTATATCGTTTGTAACTTCGTTCAAGTACGGCCATTGAAGTATGTGTCAGAAGCCCGACCGTAAGGGAGGGCCAGTTTCATAATCGAGATCGGGAATGCCTTGTTGCCCTCCCTTACGGTCGGGCTTCTGACACAATCCCATTCTCCATAGCCTTCAAAAAAATGTCTTCAAGTGAATCGCGCTTATAAGTCAATCGCCGAATTTGCACCTGTGAACCAGCCGCCAGTTTATAGAGATCGCGAATCTTTGTTCCGTCTTGCAGGATAATCTTTAACCGATGGTCACTCGTCATTGCGCACTCGCAACCCATCGACCCGATGCCTGCAACAAAGCTTTTAAGATCGCCGCGCGTCTCGAGCATCAGAAACTTCTTGTTCGCCTTGCGCTCTTCTTCGAGGTTGCAATAAACTACCAGTCGGCCGTCCTTTAGAATCAAGATCTCTTCACAGCACTCTTCGACATCGCGCAGCAGGTGCGACGACAAGACTATATTTGCCTGACCGCTGTCGCGAATCTCTCGAATCATTTTGATCATTCGTTGCCGCGCCGGTGGATCGAGGCCGTTGGTCGGCTCATCAAGAAAAATCAAACGTGGTCCATGGACAATGGCCTGCGCCAACTTTGCCAGTTGCTTCATCCCGAGCGAAAACGTATCGACGTTGCGATAGCGCGCTTCTCCCAGACCAACGAAGAAAAGCGCTTCATGCGCCCGCTCAAGCGCCGCCCGCGGCGGCAGTCCCGAAAGCTCCGCCATGAAACGCACAAAGTGGATGCACGACATTTTTGAGATGAAAGAATCGCGTTCCGGCATGTAGCCGATCAGCGACTTGATTTGATTTGCATCGCCGCGAATGTCGCTGCCCAGGATTCGCGCGGTGCCGGCTGACGGCTGGTGAAAGCCAAGCAGAGTGTGAATCAGAGTTGTTTTGCCGGCGCCGTTTGGTCCCAGCAAACCAATCGCGCGTCCACGCAAATCGCCGTTAAGATTTTTGAGAATGGGGCGGCCGCCGAAAGTTACCGATAAATTGTCGAGCGTGATGACACCGGCGCTATCATTGAGGTGAGAGCTTGTAACTGTCGCGTCGAGTGTCATTCTTTTTGGCGAGACCTCGGAAGATCTTTATGGCATCGGGACCATTTAGAATCAGTAAGAACGTTCCCCAGAATAAGCCGACCGATGTTCTTACGAAAAGATTGTCCCACGAGTTCAGAAATAAGATCGAGAGTCCGAGAGCAATGAGGGTGAAACCATTAATTAGCACGGCTCTATCGGTATTTGACGCGGCCTTAGTTGTGGCAGGAATGAATTTCATGAAGGGATTCTCCTCTCTTTCGCGCCAATGAAAATCATTGCCGGTCCAGCATAATTAGATCGTCGGTTTCACCATCCGGATTGGAATCGTGAACGTTGATGGTCATCGTGCGGCGATCGTTTGATAAGTTGAGCTTGCGGATGAGCGTGCCGCCCTCATCGATCCATTCCAGAACAACGGTGTCGCCATTGCGAACGACTTTCGACTTAATCCGATCATCGCCGGAACCGTTGGCGATTTCGCGGCCGTCGAGAGCGTAGCTAACCGTTCTCGTAGTTTCACCACTGGAATTGGTGACTTGGAGCGTTTCGCGCAGCAAATCGCCTTCAAGTTCGAAACGGATAACGACGTTCTTTGGCGCGCCGCGAAAGCCCAGCAACATGCTCCGCGACGCATCCATCTTCCAGGTGCCTACGACATCCTTATCCGGCTGCGCAAGACAAGTGAAAGCAAGAACGACAATTACGAGCGTTGCCAGCGAGTGATGTTTCATTTCGTTGCTCCTGGCTTCATCCCCTGCTCCAGAATGTGGTGCAATGCAAACGCATTCGGCATTCCGAGCAGGGTTGCCGGACTCAAGCCGAACGGACCACCTTCGGTGTTCGCCGCGAATTCGATTCGATCTCCGAACGCGTAAGCATAGGCCAGCGTTGGCTCCATCGTGGCGGCCATCGTCAGCGCTCGCTGCGGACCTGACGGCATAT
>QHXH01000202.1:4918-8240 GCA_003222855.1 Acidobacteriota bacterium | reverse complement strand
AGTAAGAAAGATCCACGAAATCACACTAAGCTCAGGAGTTTTGTTCCTGCTTTTTCGTGCGATTTCGTGGATCGTTCTTGCTCAAACGAAAGAAAGCACAAAACCAATTTGGGAATCTACCGCAGATCTGCGTTTATCCGCGGCTAATTCTATCGGCACCTACACAATCGCAAGTGAACGCTGCACGCCTGCCCGGTTGAAGTAAACTTCCGCTCGCCCCACGTCTCTTTCAATCTGCGATCTCAATTCATCGATAGAACTGAACTTCTTTTCATCACGCAGCCGATGCAGAAATCGGACGCGCACTGTGCGCCCGTAGAGATCGTCAGACCAGTGCAGGACATGGGTCTCGATTGACGATTGCGTCGAGTCACCGAAGGTGGGCCGCAGTCCGACGTTCGTCACACTCTGTCGCCACTGCCCATCGATTAAGATTCCGGTCACATAGACGCCGCGACGCGGAATCACGCGATTTTGCGGATCGATGTTGGCAGTCGGAAAGCCGATTCCCTGCCCGCGCGCATCGCCGCGAACCACACGGCCCTGGACACCATACGGCCTTCCGAGCATCCGTCGCGCCAGGTTCATTCGCCCTTGCAAAATCAGTTCACGAATCCGACTCGAGCTGACGCGTTCGCCGTGAATCTGCACTTCCGGAACTTCGTCCGCAAGAAAGCCAAGGTCTTTGCTCACTCTTCTCAGCAGGTCGATATGACCTTCACGATTATGCCCAAAGGCAAAGCCGCGGCCGAGATAAACCTCTTTCGCCTGCAATCGATCGACGACGACCTCGCGCAGGAAATCCTCCGCGCGAATCCGGGAAAACGCTTTGTCGAAATGAATGACAATCGTTTGTTCCATGCCCAGCACGCCGAGCGCTTCAATCTTCTGGTCGAATGTTTGCAAAAGTGGTGGCGCGGATTCGGGATGCAACACGGCGCGTGGATGCGGCTCGAAGGTGATCACCGTCGGGACGGCGCCGGCGGCGCGTGCCCGCTCAACCACGGTTTTCATGATGAGTTGATGGCCGATATGCAGGCCATCAAAGACACCGAGTGTTAAGACTGTCGGGCTGGCGATCTCGGCGTTATCGGCTTCATAAAAGACTTTCATCACGAGCGTCGACGACCAACGATCACGGTTTCTCTATTTTCCATTTGTCATTTTGACATTATTTGACATTTCTCATTTGCTATTTGAAGGCGACCTGGTTGATCTGACGCATACAGTGGCACCACTACTCAGAAATAACAGATGACAAATGATAAATGTCCAATGGTAAATAGTTTTGTGGAGACTACTCATCGCTCACGACTAGTCCGTCATACGCCCATTCAACATCGTTCGGCAGCAGCTTTGAATCGCGCTCGTGCTTTATTTCATGCGTGATGTGAGTGAGATAAGTGCGCTGCGGCTTTAACTCTTCAACATACTCGAGCGCGCGTTCCAGCCACAGATGCGTTTCGTGAGGGCGAATCCGCAGACAGTCGAGCACCAGCACTTTCAGATCACGCAGGCCTTCAATAGTTGCCGGCGGAATCTCACTCAGATCAGTGGCGTAGGCGAAGTCATTGAAGCGATACGCGATCACGGGAAGGCGGCCGTGAATAACTTCAAGCGGAGTTATTTCGAGATCGCGGCCGATGCAAAACGGCGCGCCATTCACAACTGTGTGCGGCACAATCTGTGGCAACCCGCCACCGAAATGCGTCGGCTCAAACACGTACTGAAAAATTCGGCGGATGTCTTTCCAGGCGCGCTCGTTTGCGTAAAGGCCGAGCGCCCCATGACGAAAGTTAAGGGGCCGAATGTCATCAAGTCCGAAAATGTGATCGGCGTGACAATGCGTGATGAGCACTGCATCCAGGTGCTTCAGTCCTTTTCTTAAAGCCTGCTGCCGGAAATCACTCGACGTATCTACGATCAAGGTTTGCCCGGCGTGCTCGATCAGAACCGAAACGCGCAGACGCTGATCCCGCGGATCATCAGACGTACAGGTTTCGCAATCGCAAGCGATCGAGGGGACGCCTGTTGAGGTGCCGGTGCCTAGGAAGGTTAGTTTCATTCTAAGATCAAAAAACTATTTTCCATTTGTCATTTGCCATTTGTGATTTGGCCATTGAGGTCGCCGCAAATAAAGCCTGATACATGCGAGATCAAATGAGCAAATGGCAAATCTCAAATGACAAATGGAAAATAGTTTTCTCTCGCCGTCGAATGCCGAATTCTATTTTCCGCCCGTGATATCACTCGCGCTAAATTTCGCGGGAGGAGGCGTGGGCGCGTTCGTGAACGAAACGTATTGCATGCGCAAATCCGCTAACAGACTTTCGAGCGTCTGGGCTTCCTGAGGATCGAGATTGCCGCGCGTTTTGTTCTCCAACATTCCCAGCACATCGATCCAATGCTTTGCCGTTTTTAGATCAACGCCAGTCTCGCCCGTCACCGGATGCGGCATCATGCCCAAACTCGCCGCGGCGTTCGACGCGAGCGACATGATCAGGCTGAGAAAGCTCGCCGGATCGTCGAGCGGATCACTCTCATGCGCATGCGACTGTTGCGGCTCGGCGCGAGGAGCAGGAGCTGGTCTGCTGCGCTGTGGCTCGGCTTTCGGCGCGGCCCGCGACGACATTGCATTCGCCGCGGCGTTCTCTACGGCCGCCGCTTGCGCGGCGCGCTCGGCCTCTTCTTTTTCCTGCGGTGACAGTTCGCGTGGCGATCCGTCAGGATTGAAAGGACGACGGTCAACTACTTTGAATGTGGGTTGCTCTTCACTCATGGTTTTGAAACACGACGCGGCTGCGGTCTTGAAACCGTCCAGCACAACGGACAAATTTGAAATTAGGACGAGGTCGATGTTAGCACCGGAATTTATGCGATCGCAAAGACGCCCGTAGTTAGTAGCGCAAATTGTTAATTTGCGAAACGTACGCAAGTTAACAACTTGCGCTACATCACTCAACTTGAAACTTGAAACCTGAAACCTGAAACTAGCTCGCATGTCTAAGACCTTTAATGATCTTGTTGAACTAATGAATCGTTTGCGTTCGCCCGGCGGTTGTCCGTGGGATCGTGAGCAGACGTACGCCACCCTGGCGCCAATGCTGCTGGAAGAGGCCTACGAAGCATTTGACGCTCTGGAAGAGGCGCGGCTCGGACGCCCCGATGATTTGCGCGAGGAGCTGGGCGATCTGCTTTTTCAGATCACCTTCTTCGCGCGGGTCGCGAAGGAGCGTGGCGAGTTCACGATCGACGACGTTATCGATCAGGTGCACGCCAAGATGGTGCGGCGTCATCCGCATGTCTTCGGCGACACAACAGC
>QHXH01000202.1:0-4910 GCA_003222855.1 Acidobacteriota bacterium | reverse complement strand
GAAACGCGTGGCCGGGAAAATTTCAAACGAGACGAACGCTTCGATACTCGACGGGGTTTCGACGAAAGCGCCGGCGCTGATGGAGGCCCATCAGATCTCGACCAAAGTCGCGCGCGTGGGCTTCGATTGGAAAGACGTTGAAGAGATTTTCCAGAAGCTCCATGAAGAATTGGATGAATTGCGCGCCGCCATAAACACTCATGCGGAAACAAATGACGAAGCTGATCATGCGCATGTGCGTGAAGAGATAGGCGATCTGCTTTTTGTGATTACCAATATCGCGCGGCGGCTGAACGTCGAGCCCGAAGCCGCATTGAAATTAAGCAATCGCAAATTCCGGAAGCGATTTGGCTTTATTGAGAAGAGTTTGCGCGAACAGGATCGGAAATTTGCAGACACGACAATCGATGATCTGGAAAAGCTTTGGCAGCAAGCAAAGCGGGCGGAGGCCTGAAACAGAATGGAGTCAGTACCGGGAGCGGTAGCGACCGGGTAGTAGTCCTGTCGCATGAATCCACAACTGTGCGACCCGGTCGCTAACGCTCCTGGTACTGACCTCTCCATTTACAGCTTCACGATCACCGGATCCATTGCTTCGCCCTGCCTTCCGGTCGCATCTCGTTTGAGATTCCCTTCAGCGTTGATCGCTTGTTCTGTCGACATGATGCCCGAGACTCGCATCCTGAATTCGTCCGCGTTCGTGGCATTATGAATCGCTTCCTCGAGAGTGATTCGTCCCGATTGCAGCAACGTGAAAAGAGACTGATCGAAAGTTTGCATGCCGTATTGCGAGGCGCCGTTGGCAATCGCTTCGCGAATCAGATAAGTCTTTTCTTCGTTGATGATATAGTCACGAATCAAACCTGTAGAAACCAACACTTCGACCGCCGGCACACGCCCCGACCCTTTCGCTGAGCGCACCAGACGCATTGAGATCACCGCTTTCAGAATGCCTGCGAGTTGAATGCGAACCGATTTTTGTTGATAAGAAGGAAACGAAGAAACTATACGCGTGACTGTTTCGGTCGCGTCGAGCGTGTGCAGCGTCGACAGTACCAGGTGCCCTGTCTCAGCCGCGGTCAAGGCAGTTTCAATCGTTTCCAGATCGCGCATCTCGCCGACCAGAATCACATCAGGATCCTGACGCAGCGCGCCGCGCAGAGCTTCAGCAAATGATCGGGTGTCGACCTCAACCTCGCGCTGCGAGATGAAAGCTTTCTTGTCGCGGTGCAGAAATTCAATCGGATCTTCGATGGTGACGATATGTCCCGAGCGCATAGAGTTGATGCGATCGATCATCGCGGCCAGGGTAGTTGATTTTCCAGAGCCGGTCGCGCCCGTGACCAGAATCAATCCTCTTCGCTCTTCACAAATCCGCTCGATGACCAGCGGCAAGCCGAGCGCCGCGGCGTTCTTTGTCTGCTCGGGAATCACGCGCAGTACAATGCTCACGGACCCGCGCTGCTGAAAAATATTCGCGCGAAATCGGCCGAGGCCGTTGACACTGTAAGCGATATCAACTTCGGAAAATTCTTTCAGCTTTTGTTTTTGGCGATTCGACATCATCGAAAACGCCATGTCGAGCGTATCATCCGGCGATAACCGTGGCGCGTCAGCGATTGGATACAATTCGCCGCCAATGCGCATCACCGGGAATGAGCCCACCTTCAAATGCAGATCCGAAGCAAAATGGGCCGTGGCTGTAACCAGGAGGTCATCGATTTTAACAGGCATGGTTGACGCAGAAGTCCTTCGTTTCTTGAAAGGTGGCCCGGGCGTCGCGCCCGTGGAGTTTCACGCGCAAGCTGCGCGTGCTACTAAAAGTCTTGAGAGGGTTAAGGGCAAGAAACCGGGAGGTCAAAGGCGCTTCCCGCAAAAGGACGGAACCGAAATTATCTTAGCGATTCGAGTGAAGACGAGTCAACGATTTTTTGCGGAGCACATTGAGAGTTCAAGCTTCACCTGTTCCATGCAAGACAACCTAAAGGTTGAACTCTGAACAATTACTCAATCCTTCCAAATCCCCGCCAACTATTGCTGTTGTGCCAATTGATGTCCGCGTCAGACACGCCGATGTCGCGCCACCAGTCGGCGAATTCGTCTCCTGAAATGTAGAAGGCCGTCGGCGCAATCAAATGATCGAAGACGATCGAGTGTTGCTCACGCCAACCAAATCCGGCGATCGCTTTCAGGTAATCGTTATAGAAGAGGTGACGCGCGATGGACGCGCCGCGCGGCGAACGGTTGAGTGGGCCATAGATGGTTTTCGTGGCCGTGAACATGATGGCTGCGGGTACCTTGGAAAGTTGTAACAGCAAACGGGGATCGATGCGCGACGTCACTCGTTCGCGTACTGGGTTAACCCAACGCGTGATCCATTCATTGTTCTCAGCGCCGTAAATCCACGCGGACATGTAACCGCCGGGTTTCACTTTTGAAGTGAGCGACTTGAAGCCGCCGCGCGGATCCGGCAAATGATGCAGCACCCCAATCGAAAATGCGTAATCAAAGATTCGCGCGAATGGTAAGTTGTAAATATCCGCCTGAACGATGTGCGCGTTCGGCAAATCGCGCGTCGCGCCAAATGCGGTTTCGACCGCGTCGCTCAGATCCACGCCGATGACATCTCGTGCGCCAAACTGTGCCGCCAGTTGCGTATGTCTTCCCTTCCCACAACCGCCTTCGAGCACAACCTTGTCTTTGAAGAATTCGCGGGTGACCGGAGCAATCCAGGCGAGAAACTGATTCTCGTAACCTGACTCGAACTGATTGAAGTGTTGCCACTGCCAACCGAATTTCGCCGCCGTAGTTGCTTTGTCCTGTTCGACTTCATTAATCGCCGCAAAGCGCGGCACGCCACGCACAATCGGCCAGGTGTTATCGCAAGACTCACAGTTGAGCGAGCCTGTGATGATTTCCGATTGCTCGCGCGCCACTACGGGGCTAATGCAGATGATGCCGGCGCACGATGGACAAACGAGGTATTGAATTAGTGTTTCTTTCAAGCAGAGTATCGAACGTTTTCAGATTTTTGGGCGAGCGCTCAACTATCTTATAGACGAACGTCTCGATTTAGAAAACCGAGACGCCCAGATCATCTCAAAATGAACATATCGCTTTCATCAATCCGCACTCTGCTAATTGGGGTTTGCTTCTTGATCTTGCCCGGCCACGACACTGCGGGGCCAAACGACTTCGTTTTTGGTAGTGGTTCGGTTTGATTGTGGCACGCGCATCTTGGGCGTGACTCACGGGCGAGACCCGCGTGTACCACCCCGAGGATCGATTCCAACTGTTCAAGGAGATTATTCGACTGCCACCCTTGCCAACGCGTCAGCGCCTCACGATAGTGTTCTGTGTCTCGGTGGTGACATTATCAGGAAAAAACATTCACCACAGGAGGCACGGAGCTTACACAGAGAACCACGGAGGACTTTTTCCGACAGACTCCGGAAGCCGGGTGTGAATGAGAATGTCGATCGTACCTCTCGTGCAAAGCCCCTTGCGTGATATATTTCGCGCGCCTTTCCTGCGGCCATGACTGAACAACAAGCAGCTCGCGAGGATCGCGTACAGTGGGCCAAGGTCATCGATCACACTCGCTGCATCGGCTGTCACGCGTGCACGACTGCCTGCAAGTCTGAAAACGTTGTTCCCGTGGGCGTGACGCGCACTTACGTCAAGCACGTTGACGTCGGTGTATTTCCACAGGTGCGTCGTGCGCATCAGGTGACGCGGTGCAATCAGTGCGCGCACGCGCCGTGCGTGGTTGCCTGTCCAACGGCCGCGATGTTCAAACGCGCGGACGGTATCGTCGACTTCGATAAATCGATCTGCATTGGCTGCAAAGCCTGCATGGCTGCCTGCCCTTACGACGCGATCTTCATCAATCCAGACGATCATTCTGCGGAGAAATGTAACTTCTGCGCGCACCGCATCGACGTTGGTCTTGAGCCGGCCTGTGTAGTCGTGTGTCCGACGCAGGCAATTCTGATCGGCGACATGAACGATCAATCTTCATACGTTGCTCAGATCATCAACCGCGAAGCGGTAAATGTGCGGCGGCCTGAGAAAGAAACTCTGCCGAAGCTCTTTTATAAAGGCGCGCATCAGGCGACACTCGATCCGCTGGCCGCGCGCCGTCCGGAAGCCGGACTTTTCATGTGGAGCGAGCAACAGCAATCAAGCGAGCATGTAGTTTCCGGCAATCCCACTTTCAACAACTCGTCGGCCGCCGCGTTGTTGAGTTATGACGTGGCGCATTCAATTCCGTGGGACTGGCGCGTGAGTCTGTACACGTGGACCAAAGGGATTGCGAGTGGAGTCTATCTGGTCGCGGCGCTGCTGGTTCTATTTGGGTACATCTATGGGAATAGTCCGGTGTGGTTGTGGGTCACACCAGTGACGTCGGGCATCTTTCTCGCGCTGACGGGCGGATTATTGATTTGGGATCTTGAACATCCCGCACGGTTTTATCTCATCTTCACGAAACCACAATGGAAGAGTTGGTTGGTGAAAGGCGCTTTCATCATTTTTGGATACTCGTTAACACTGGCGGTCCACTTTTTCGCAGCGATATTGCTCGTGCTCAGCGTTGGGCCTGACGACGATCCATTCACCCTCTCGATGGTTCGATGGGCGAATTTCCTTTTGGTCTTGTGTGCGGCAGGTTTACCGTTGGCAACGCTGACCGCTGTTTACACAGGCTATTTATTTGCTCAAGCGAAAGCGCGTGACATGTGGCAGAACCCATTGTTGCCGCCTCATCTTCTTATACAAGCTCTGTTGCTAGGCTCAGCGATATTGTTGCCGGCGTCTTTGTGGCTGTGGCCAGCGACCTTCGCTTCGCTTCGGTCACTGATGTTTATGTTGGCGGCCACCAGCCTGGTTCACTTACTAATGATTTGGGG